>CAYYBR010000127.1:0-11954 GCA_964470035.1 uncultured Saprospiraceae bacterium | reverse complement strand
AAATTATACATAGATCCTGGAAGTTCAGGAAGACCTTCGTGGTATCCTTCTCCACCTGCTGATGATGATCTCCTTTTTTTCATACAGAGAAATCAAAATATTGATACTATAGTCTATAGGGTCAATCGAACAATGGATGGTCTCATCCATCAGCATATCCCCATGGAAGCTTATTGGATAAGATATACAGCCGGCGGTATACGCTGTGAACTGAGCGAAATACAGAATAAACTAGCTTTTGGATACGAATCCCAAAGTATTACTTCAGAGTTGTATGAGTTTCAGTTTGTTTCGTATAAGGAGTTATCGTTTTATATTTCACGATCGGAAGGATCAGAGAAATTTAGGGCGCTCTATCAGCATAACAATGAGACGATAAATTTGAATAATATATATGTCTATGCCGATGAGATGGGAGTCTTTCCAGTAGTTAAGTATATCGAACTTTTTGGCCGCATAGAAAAGACAGGAGAGCCGCATTACAGAAAAATAGAGGTAGCAAAATGACTAAAAAAAAGCTCTACGTATCCAACTCCCCAGAATCAATAAGACTCTTTGAGAACTCTTTCATGGAAGCTCTCTCGAAAGTGCATTTCTCAGTGCCGCTTTTCATATTCATCCCAGTCATCTTTTACTCAGGCTATCTAGCGTTAACTGCTGATTCGATTGGGATCAAAGACTTCGTTGGGTGGTTTATGCTGGGCTTGTTAGCATGGACGGCGATCGAATATATAATGCACAGATTTGTTTTTCATTTTCACCCAACCTCAGAATGGGGTAAAAAAATGCACTTTATATTTCACGGCATCCATCATGACTATCCTTGTGATAGGCTGAGGTTAGTACTCCCTCCTTCTGTGAGTATACCTCTCGCTACGGCATTTTTCTTTTTGTGGAGATCTTTTATTCCAAGCCCTGGGCTCTATGCTTTTTTCAGTGCCTTTATACTTGGTTATCTCATATACGACATGTTTCACTATGCGATCCATCACTTAAACGTGAAAGGCAAATTATGGGATCAGCTAAAAACACACCACCTCAAACACCATTATGTAGATCCGGACAAAGGTTTTGGGGTCAGCAGTCCTCTTTGGGACCATCTTGTGCGGTCAAACTTTATAGAGAAAAAAGAAGAAACAAAGGTACTTGAGCATCATTCTTGATGTACATGTAGTATTACTTATATTTGTCACTTTCAAACGATTTACGGAAGTATAATCTTCTGTCAATACACTAACTAAACCGAATTATCATGTTAAAAGAGCGAATGAAAGCCTACGATGTACCCCAACGGATACAGGATATGGGCGTATATCCGTTCTTCAGAACGATCGAATCAGAACAAGACACTGTTGTAAAAATAAACGGCAAAGATGTCCTGATGTTTGGTTCGAACAGTTATCTGGGACTTACCACTCACCCTAAAATCAAAGAAGCCTCTAAGGCAGCTATCGACAAGTATGGCTCGGGATGTGCCGGGTCGAGGTTTCTCAATGGAACATTAGATCTCCATCTTGAACTCGAAGATCGCTTAGCAAAGTTTGTTGGAAAAGACGGAGCGCTTGTTTTCTCAACTGGTTTTCAGGTAAACCTAGGTGTACTTTCATCGATATCTGGAAGACATGACTATATCATCATAGATGAACTTGATCATGCATGTATCATAGATGGCGCAAGGCTATCATTTTCAAAAGTGCTGAAGTATCGCCATAATGATATGGAGTCTCTCGAGAAGGTGCTACAGCGGTGTGATGAAGATAAAGTAAAGATCATAGCGGTTGATGGTGTTTTTAGTATGGAAGGTGATCTTGCTAATCTTCCTGAGATCGTCAAATTAGCTGAAAAATACAAAGCCAATATCATGGTTGATGATGCCCATGGACTGGGTGTAGTTGGCAGAAATGGTAGAGGTACTGCAGACCACTTTGGACTTACTGATAGTGTAGATCTGATCATGGGTACGTTTAGTAAGTCTTTAGCTAGCATAGGTGGTTTTATTGCTGCTGATAGTGATACTATCAACTACTTAAAGCACAATGCTCGATCACTAATCTTCTCAGCAAGTATAGCCCCTGCTAATGCTGCATCTGCACTAGCGGCACTAAACATAATGGAGAGCGAACCAGAAAGACTACAGAAACTCTGGGACAACACCTCTTACGCCATGCAACTCTTGAAAGATGCTGGCTTCGATACTGGACATACAGTTACGCCGATCATACCGATATTCATAAGAGATGACTACAAGACTTTTAGCATCACCAAGATGTTATTAGAAGAAGGAGTATTTGTTAATCCAGTGGTTTCTCCGGCAGTTGCTAGTACTTCTTCCTTACTCAGATTCTCATTGATGGCTACACATAGTTTTGCTCAGATTGAAGAAGCTATCGACAAGATCACTAAGTGTGCTAAGAAAGTAGGTGTATTTGAGTTAGCAGCTCAACAAGTACATGAAGGTTGATATCATCAATATAGGGACTGATAAGTCTCTGATTAAAAAGTACATAGACTTCCCCCACTCTCTTTATAAAGGAGATTCTCATTATGTGCCAGAATTATATATGGCACAAAAAGAGCTTTTTGATAGAAAGAAGAATCCTTTTTTTGAGCATTCAGAAGTAGCCTCTTTTCTTGCGATGTCTGGAGATCAGATCGTAGGACGCATCTCGGCCATCCGCAATAACAACTACAATGCTTATCACAAGTCCTCCGTTGGCTTTTTCGGATTCTTTGATGTTATCGATGACTATGAGGTTTGTAAAGCCTTATTTGATACAGCCGTAGATTGGGTTAAAAAGCAAGGGCTAACTGCGATTATCGGTCCGACAAACTTCAGCACTAATGATACTGCTGGTATCCTAGTCGATGGCTTTCATGAGCCCCCAAAGATCATGATGACGTATAATAAACCTTACTACGGTAAGTTTATTGAACAATATGGCTTCAAGAAAGAGATGGACTTTCTGGCTTATATCCTCTATACAGATAAAGCCTCAGAGAAGTCAATCAAGTTGGCCCAAGCTCTAGAGGAAAGGCTACAAAGACAGGGCATATGTATCAGACCTATCACCACTAAGTCACTTAAGGACGATGTAGAACACGTACGCCAGATCTGGAATCAGGCATGGGCTGAAAACTGGGGTTTCGTCCCGATGACTGATCGTGAGACCAAAAGGTTAGCAGATGAGCTAAAACTGATACTAAGTCCCAAGTGGTGTTATATAGCAGAAGACAATGGCGTACCTGTGGGGTTTTCGGTGACCCTATTTAACATCAATGAAATCACGAAAGACTTCAAGAATGGAAGGCTTCTGCCATTCAATATCTTAAAGCTCCTTCGCAAAAGAAAGCGAACTAACTATGTCAGGATCATCGCTTTAGGAGTGAATCCTGCATACCGCCGAAAAGGTATAGAGGCTATCTTCTTTGCAAAAAATATATTGCAAGCACGCGAATCAAATGTAATCGCAGGAGAAGTGTCTTGGGTACTGGAGAATAACAAAGAGATGAACGCCTCAGCGCTCAAACTAAACTCAGAACTATACAAGACCTATAGGCTCTACCAATACCAATTAGATGCCTAAGGTCCTGATCACAGGTGCTAGTGGTTTCGTTGGCAGTTGGCTAGTCAATGAATCTTTGTCAAGAGGTTGGGATACCTACGCTGGCATAAGATCCACATCTAGCCGAACTCTTCTTCAAGATGATCGTATCAACTTTGTTTTGCTGGACTTCTCAGATGAAGATCTTATGAGGAAGGTGCTATCTGAGCAAGACTATGACTACATCATACATAACGCTGGAGTAACAAGAGCTCAGCGCGACAGTGTATACTTCAAGGTCAATACAGAATACTCTAGAGACTTTGCCAAGCTTGCTTTAGATGTCTTAGGAGATCGCTTACGCAAATTTGTATTCATCTCGAGTATCGAAGCATATGGCAGTGCCGATGGCACACCGGACGATGTAGTAGATGAAAGTGTAACGCCTCAACCAAGAACTACTTACGGTCAAAGCAAGTTGAGAGCTGAAAGAGAACTCAAGTTGATCGATGACCTTCCTTTGATTATCATCAGGCCAACGGCTGTATTCGGACCTGCAGAAAAGGACTTTTTTGCCTTCTGGAAAACCATCAAGAATTATAGCGTCACACCTACTGTAGGCAACAAGGATATCAAGTATACTTTCATCTATGTAAAAGATCTGGCACGCGTAGTCCTTGATGCGGCTGCTTCTGATATCACACAGAAATCATATTTCGCGAGTGACGGCCGAATACATAAGATGGGGCACTTTTTGTCTCACATAGCGGCTAGCCTCAATAAAAAAACACTCAGCTTTACCATCCCCTACCCTGTTATAGACACAGCTGTATTCATGACCGGCCTCTTAGACAAAATAACAGGGAAGAAAAGCTTACTGAACGCCGAACAAGTAGCTAAAGCTAAAGCGCAAAATTGGGACTGCGATATATCTGATCTTGTTCAAGACTTTGGCTATCTACCACAGTATACATTAGAAGCCGCTGTGCAAGAAACCACAGAATGGTACATCGAACATGGGTGGATTTAATATGCTTCTATGATCCATATCGATCTTACTTCTCATAGTGAACAAGTCAAACGTATCGCCCAGATGGTGTATACTCATATGAAAGGTGCTGAGGGAGGTCATGATTGGTCTCACATAGAGAGAGTCTGGAAGAATGCCATGATCATCGCACAAAAGGAACATGTGAATAGAGAAGTCGTATGTCTTGCCACCTTACTCCATGACATAGCGGATCCAAAGTTTCATGACGGTGATGAAGAGATTGGCCCACGCATAGCAAGTGACTGGCTGACAGGTCTTGGATACTCGCCTGACATCATCGATCATGTAGTAGCCATCATCAATAATATGTCGTACAAAAACAGTCTGGAAGGTCAAGTATGGACCAGTCTTGAACTAGAGGTGGTTCAAGATGCAGATCGACTGGATGCGATAGGTGCTATCGGTATCGCTCGTGCTTTTAACTATGGAGGATACAAAGATAGGTCGCTCTACGATCCTGAGATCGCGCCAAACCTAGCGATGACCAAAGAACAATACAAAAAAAGCACGGCGCCTACTATCAATCATTTCTATGAAAAGCTCCTTCTACTAAAGGACAAGATGAATACAGATACAGGGAAGGCGCTGGCCGAACAACGGCATCAGTTTATGCATACATACCTTGACCAATTCTACGATGAGTGTGGCCACCCAGACTGGGATCGTCGATGAGTTTATATTCCGATTAACATCTACACTCAATCAAGTTGAGCGCTGCAGTAAGATTAACTTTCCGATAAGTTCCGTCAAGATCCCACTTGGTCTTCTCCTATCCACACCCTTTGCAGCGGCATCTGCCTTCACTAACATATGATAGACTTTTTGAAGCCCTTCATAGGTATACCTGCTTGCCATCATCTTATATTCCTTAACATGACTCGAGTATGCGCCTATCATTCGCCCCAGACTATTGTCGTCTTTCTGTCTATGCTGAGATACTATCATCACTTTCTCGAAGTAGGAGGCCATACCAGGTATCACCCTTTGTAGCGGCTGATCGCGACTATTAGCCTCTAGCTGTAGACTGATAGTATGGGCTCTGGAGATATCCCCTTGAGCAAGTGCCTTGAGCAGACCATAGATATCATAGTCCCTACTAATTCCTACGTACTTCTCTACTTCCTCAGCAGTTATGTCATTTCTAGTTTGAAGGTTGACTCTGATCTTTGAGATTTCATTGGTTATTTTTTTCAGATCAGTTCCGAGATGCTGCGTCATCATCTCTGCCGCATCAGGTGATATCGTCATACCCAACCCCTTAATATAGTCTTGTAACCACCTTTGGATCTTGTACTCCGGTACTGGCTCAGAGGCTAGCAAACCAACTTGATCTGAAGTCTTTGCTTCCTTTACCCATTTGATGCGACCGTCTAATTTTTTCTTATGCGCTAGCACAAACACAGTCTGAGGAGATGGATTAGATATATAACTGTCGAGGCTCTTCAGGTCTCTCATCCCTTGAGCTTCTTTGACGATCACAACTCTTCTTTCAGCCATCATCGGAAACTGACGGGCATGATCAAGCACAGATTTGGAGTCCACATCGCGACCATAAAGCACAGACTGATTAAACGCCTTCTCCCCATCACTTAGCAACTCGTCCTCCATGTATTTGGTAACCTCATCTATGTAAAACGCCTCCGTACCATGAAGGATATAGACAGGCATCACCTTGCCCTTTTTCAGATCTGCTATGCATTGTTGCCCCGTTTTATATTCCATCACCCCAAATATATACTTTCACATATTTCTCTCATTGGGGATCTTGTCAGGATCTTTTAGCGTTATATACACATGGTCAGGACACTCCTATCATATATTATCGTACTTCTCACTTTCGTAAATGGTCATGCTCAACAGCAGATCTCGTGGGATCAATTGGCAGATGTAACCTGGGCGGAGACGTATATAGATTCTCTAGGCTATAATCAAATCCAAGGAACCTTTGGTGAAGAAATACGAGGATTACATGGGAAAGAGATTACCATCTCTGGATATGTGATCCCGCTGGATGCCATGGGACTATCCTATGCCCTATCAAAATCTTCTTTTGCCTCCTGCTTTTTCTGTGGACAAGCAGGACCAGAGACAGTGATGGATCTCAATGTCACCCCCCGTTCTATCAAGGCGCATCGTCAAAAAGAGATGCTCTTGACTTTTACAGGCATCCTCTTGGTCAGGGAGTCTAATGATACTGGACTTCACTATACATTAGATCAAGCTTCAGAAGTTGAGTAAATATTAAGGTAAATCCTAAATATGAAGCGCTATATTGAGATTTGTATAATGAACATCACATGTATAGAGTATTGGCTTTCTTAGCATTGACCTTATTTAGCTTTTCTGCTTCCTCTCAAATTTCGGTATCTGAAAATATACTGCCAGATACTACTATAAACTGTGAATCTGGTGATCCATTTAGTGTCGCTGAAAGTATTTTCTTAGAATTTTTTAATACTCCCGGCAACGTTACTACAACATGTGATGACGAGATGGTTTCCTGGCACATCTCGATCAATAATTCATTCGATTTTGGGAGTTGTGGAGAAGTTGGTGTTGAATACGAACTGCACGACAGCTGCGGTAACACAGAATACGTCTCTGTTCCTGTCAACTTATTGGATACTGTCCCACCATCATTTAATTTTCCTACAGATCAGAATGGAAGATATATTGATACCAGACAATGTTCTACGTCCCCAGATCTTAGCTTTATTATTTTCGAAACGATGACATTTTTCTTTAGTGACAATTGTGCGGATGAGGCCACACAATTGCTTATCGAACATGATTGTGGTACATGTTCTGTAGAGTGTGGATCCAGCATAGACGTAGAATTTACCGTAGACGATGGCTGTAACATATCAGAATTCATTTTCACCGTGGTAATGGTAGAAGATGTGGATCTAGATGGTATCGATGACGACGAGGATAACTGTCCAAATTCGCCGAACCCAGATCAAGAAGATGAAGACGATGACGGTATAGGAGATGTCTGTGATCCCGTCAATAACTTAGATGTCGATGGTGATGACATTCTTTTAGGAGAAGATAATTGCCCTAATACTTATAATCCTGGGCAAGAGGATAAGGATGATGATAATATCGGAGATGCATGTGATGATATCAATGATATAGACTTTGATGAAGACGGCATACTCAATGAGAATGATAACTGCCCGAACATCATAAATCCAGGTCAAGAGAATAAAGATGGTGATGAATTAGGTGATGCATGTGATACAGTCAATGATATCGATTTTGACGAAGATGGCATTCTTAATGAGAATGATAACTGCCCGAACGTCATAAATCCGGGTCAAGAAGATATTGATAATGACGGCTTTGGAAATTTATGCGATGATATTAACGAACTAAGACCATTTGTTACTATCAGTGAGAATATCTATCTCGAGCAAAGCTATACGGGTATTATACTAAAAGCTCAAAATGGATCGTGCTGGATTATCACCGCCAACAATGATGGCACTCTAGCAACTCTAAGTGTAGAATGTCCTAATTAACAGCTAGAAGAACCTGTTGTAATTGCTATTACCGGCCTCTCTTATTCGCACATTATAACCGTACATTAGCAGCTCAGACCAACCACGTATTTTGAGCAAATCTAAGAGCAAGAAGGTTACTCCTTTGATGAAGCAGTACTTCGAGATGAAAGCGAAGCACAAGGACGCTTTGTTACTCTTCAGAGTCGGAGACTTTTATGAGACCTTTGGAGAAGATGCTGTTAAAGCTTCTAAGACACTCGGTATCGTGCTTACATCTCGCAACAATGGTGGATCTGATATAGAATTGGCTGGATTCCCACATCATTCTCTTGATGTATACTTACCTAAACTTGTCAGAGGCGGGTATAGAGTAGCTGTCTGTGAACAACTAGAAAAGCCAAGTAAAGAAAAGAAAATAGTCAAACGAGGTGTCACTGATGTAGTTACACCCGGCATAGGCACACATGACAATCTCCTTGAAACTAAGGAGAACAACTATCTCTGTGCTCTTTTTATCGACAGCGATAGTAAGTCCGCATCAGCTTTTTTAGATCTTTCTACTGGAGACTTTAGCTTGTATGAAGGAAGTCTGGTAGAAGTAATCAAGTTGATTAATACCTATCACCCAAAGGAAATCATCTATTCTAAGAAAGACAAGCAGAAAATAGAAAGTGAACTTGGTGATGCCTTCTATCTCTATGGACTTGATGAGTGGATCTGGCAGCTCGACTATTGTCGTGATAAGCTACTCGATACTCTAAAGGTCACAAATCTCAAAGGCTATGGCATCGAAAAGTACAACCTCGGTCTGATAGCCGCTGGATCTATCTTACACTACCTCGAGCAAAACCAACAAAGTAATCTTGCTCATATCACCAAGATTAGTCGGATCAAGTTGGATCAATATGTCTGGTTGGACCAATTCACTATAAGAAATCTAGAGCTCCTATACTCTAATCACCCTACTGGCATACCTCTCGCGCAGATACTTGATCATACCGTCACGGCCATGGGCGCAAGGATGCTTCGCAAGTGGATCATGCTACCCCTCACAGATAAAGATCAGATCGGCAAACGACATGAGGTAGTAGATTTCCTATTATCAGAGTTACCCCTAACTGAGATCATAGATGGTCATCTGACTGGCATCAGTGACTTAGAAAGAATCATGGGTAAAGTTGCTTTAAAAAGAGCAAGCCCTCGAGAGGTATATCAACTGATGATATCTCTCGAGAAACTCCCTGATTTAAAGCAAGCTCTGTCTAGCAGCGAATCCCAAGGTGTCATCAAATTGAGAAATCATCTCAATCCTCTTGAAGATCTCTGTACATACGTCAAGGGTGCTCTTAAAGAGGATCCTCCAGTACAGACTAATAAAGGAGGATATATAGGAGAAGGGCACAGTGAGGAGTTGGATAGACTGCGGGACTTAATAGGTAATAGCAAAGGAGTACTTAGTTCTTTAGTTGAGAAAGAAGCACTGGAGACAGGTATCGCTAATTTGAAAGTTGGGTTCAATAATGTCTTTGGATATTATTTTGAAGTAACTAATAAGTACAAAGATCAAGGGCTCGTGCCAGAGCATTGGACACGTAAGCAAACCTTGACTAGTGCCGAACGATATATCTCCGAAGAACTCAAGCAATTAGAGTCAGAGATCCTCGGAGCTGAAGAAAAAATCATACATCTCGAAGGTCAACTTTATGATGACTTACTTACGCACGTAGGAAACTATATAGTGCCTGTCCAAGAAAATGCAGAGACGATAGCTGAGTTAGATTGTCTGACTTCATTCTCTAAGCTTTCGAGACGTCGTCATTACTGTCGGCCTGAGATCACAGACGGGTACGAGATCAACATCTTAGAAGCGCGTCATCCGGTGATAGAGGCCCATCTACCTCCTGGAGAGTCCTACATACCTAATGATCTTAGGATCGATAACAGCGATACTCAGATTATGCTAATCACCGGTCCTAATATGTCCGGTAAGTCTGCCATACTTCGACAGACGGCGTTGATATGTCTGATGGCGCAGATCGGTTGTTATGTGCCAGCGACTGCTGCTCAGATAGGTATCGTGGATAGAATATTTACGAGAGTGGGAGCTTCAGACAACATCTCCAGCGGCGAATCAACTTTTATGGTAGAGATGATAGAAACTTCTACCATCATGAATAATCTTTCTGCGCGCAGCCTAATCTTGCTTGACGAGATAGGTAGAGGTACAAGTACCTATGATGGGATATCGATAGCATGGTCGATCGTAGAGTATTTGCACCAGTCTGAGGTAAAACCAAAGACGTTGTTTGCTACTCACTATCATGAGCTTAGTCAACTTTCAGATAAGTACGACCATATCAAAAACTATAATGTCGCGACCAAGGAGATCGGCGAGAAAATCATATTTCTTCGAAAACTTGTCGAAGGGAGTACCAATCAAAGCTTCGGTATTCAGGTAGCACAAATGTCAGGTCTCCCAAAGGAAATCGTGTCCAGAGCTCATCAAATCTTGAAATCTCTTCAGGAGAAATCAGTGGTACAGCGAAAAGAAAAGGAAGAAAAGTTGAACAGCCTTGATAGCTTTTCTAGCCAAGGGCAACTCATCATGTTTGGTCCCGATCCTGTCACTCAGGATGTAATCAAAGAACTCAACCGAATCGATATCAATACAATGACTCCTATAGAGTGTATGATGAAACTCAAATCTCTCATCAAGAAAATCCAATCTGCTAACAGCAACTAAAAAAGGCACTGTACTTATCGAGTACAATGCCTTTTCATAAACACTTTCTAACTAAATCTTTATCAGTAGCCTGATGTCTTGTATCCTCGATACTTCGACCCAGGCCTTGAGCTTCCATATGTATCTTGCCCAGCGTCTGGACCTTCAGGTCTACCCATATTTATATCTGTTGGCTCACTTACTCTGAACTCTACCCTTCTATTGATAAACTGCATCTGTTCTTCTAGATCAGTAGTATAGTGGTTGCTTTTTAAGTTACCTATCAGTGGGCTTTCTTCACCACCAAACATGAGTTTAAATCTGCTTCTATCTATGCCATAGGCAGACACCATATAATCCACTGCTTCTTTGGCTCTCTTATAACTCAGTACTCTATTATAGCTGTTGCTATTTCTGACATCCGTGTGACCATGTGCCGTAACATTGATCTCAGGACATTTCTTCATTACACCAGCTATCTGATGTAGTGCAACGAAAGCCTCTGGTCGTAGAGCGTACTTATCGAGATCAAAATTGATCATAGGTAAGAACCAGTTTCCACAACCTGTTCTTATGATATTGCCATATCCGCTACCGTTATACGTAGTTCCTACTCCTCCTGTCGATCCACTACCGATCGTACCAGCACCACCGGTTGAAGAACCACCTGTCGTACTTCCCGATGTTGAGCCTCCTGAAGATGAACTACCTGATGTTGAGCTTCCTGAAGATGAGCCAGTACCACCTGTTGTCGAACCATCTCCAGAGACGCTTCCACCTGTAGTACCAGTACCTAGATTAGTTCTTGTTGAGCTGATCACTCTTCCATCAGGGCCTACAACTGTAGATCCAGGAGGGATATAGCCATAACCTTGATTAGCACAAGCATCACAATTCTCTTTTATGATAGTGATGACATCATCTTCAGACAAAAGGTTGAGCTCATCTACCTGCGCAACTCCTTCTTCGTCTACTGGAAATCCTGGAGGGCTATATGGCTCTTTATCTTTACAGTCAACAACTCCATCTCCATCGCTATCCATAGTAACACCCTTTGTGTCAACAAGACATCCTTCGGGAGTATCTAGTTCTTGATCAACTATATCGTGTACACCATCGTTATCCATATCTTC
>CAYYBR010000126.1:0-12006 GCA_964470035.1 uncultured Saprospiraceae bacterium | reverse complement strand
TAGAATAACTTATCATTACGGCACAGATGAATGTGTCTCTGCAGATAGCTCGGCGTTATCTCTTTGGTAAAAAGAGTACGAATGCCATCAATCTTATCACTGGTATATCAGTGGTAGGTATCGCCATAGGTACAACAGCCTTAATATTGATCCTGTCCGTCTTCAATGGATTTGAAGCATTGACAAAGAGCCAGCTGGATAACTATAATCCAGACTTGAAGATCGAGTCCACTCAAGGTAAATTTTTCACAGTCACTGACAGTCTTATAGCAGAAGCTCAAAGTCTAAGTGGGGTCTCAGCAGTATCCAGAACGATAGAAGAGGTGGCTCACTTCGAATACAACTCAAGACAGCACATAGGAGTGATGAAGGGTATAGATACTGAGTACATCAAAGTGAGTAATATCGATAAGGCTATAGTCCAGGGAAGACCTGAAGTAAAAAAGGACGATATCTACTCAGCTATACTTGGTAGAGGTGTTTACACGACACTTAATGTGAACCTAGAAAGTAAGATTAGCTCTCTTCGAGTATCTGTTCCAAACCGTAAAAAACGTGGTCTTTTAGATAATGACTTCAAGTCCAGATCTCTTTATGTGAGTGGCGTTTTTTCTATAAAAAATGAAAAAGACTACCAATTTGCTTTAGTCGACTATAGATTAGCAGCAGCCTTATTAGACTTAAGAGGTCAAGTCTCAGCTATAGAGGTAAGTTTGGACAGAGATATAGATCAGGACCAAGTTGTAGAGAACATAAGAAAAATATTTCCCTCAGAGGGATATACTATATCTGATCGACTAGAACAAGATAGTGTAGTCCTAAAAGTGATGAATATCGAGAAGTGGTCATCATATCTCATCTTTAGTTTCACTCTGCTCTTGATCATATTTAATATGATCGGATGCCTGTGGATGATCGTCCTAGATAAGAAAAAAGACATATCAGTACTGCAGAGTTTTGGTGCAACAAAGAGGATGGTCAAGAACATATTTTTATTGGAAGGGGTGATCCTTAGCATCGTTGGTTTTTTGATAGGACTCATCTGTTCTATCATCTTTTATATACTCCAAAAGACAGTCGGTATCATAACTGTTCCTGATGGTTTTGCTATCTCGGCATATCCGATGGAGATGGAGTTTTTTGATGTGTTCGTTATTATGCTAACGGTTCTAACTCTTGGAGTCATCGCTTCTCTACCTGCCGCCTATAGAGCGATAAAGGTGTCGGCATATGTGAGGATGGAGTAGGATTGTCAGGTAGACTATATTTGTGGCATTATATAGAACATGGAAGATTGGCAGATAGACTTTGAGTGGCTTAGAGTGAGACACCTTGTTAAGGATGCGATGGGACAAGAGGGCTTACCCGATCTTCAGATCATCCTGTTGTTGATAGGTATACAAGAAGCTGGAGTCATAAAGAAAGATTATACCAAGGAAGAAAAGCAAGATCTTATGCATGTTGCTACCTGTCAACTCCTGTCAGAAGTAGGGTTTTTTGAGTTTGTAGGGTTTGATGATGAAGGTTGGCCGCATTATAAGCAAGTGAAGACCGTCACTGCTCAAGGTGAAAAAGCTCAAGAATCTCTCTTAAAACAATGCATCATCAGTTACTTTAGCGATTCGAGTAAGTTAGCATTCCATGAAAATTAAGTTGTCATTAATATTACTTGTGAGCATTTTACTTTTTGGATGTAAGCAAGAATCTGGAGAGAGGATAGTAATCATAGATACCGAGTACGGTACTATGGAAGCACGTCTGTACAATAGTACCCCTGGCCATAGAGATAATTTTGTTAAGCTTGTAGAAGATAAATACTACGATGACTTGCTTTTTCATCGAGTCATGCAGGGTTTTATGATACAAGGAGGAGATCCTAATTCGCGCACGGCAGCACCAGGGCAAAGACTTGGTACAGGGGGACCCGGATACACTATACCAGCAGAGATAGGTAGTCCTCACTTTAAGGGTACTTTAGCCGCCGCTAGAACAGGGGGCCCATCTAATCCAAATAAGGAATCCAGTGGGTCACAATTTTATATTGTACAAGGCACTCCTCAGTCTCAGCAATCACTTGAAGTAACAGGTAAGCAAAAAGGTATCGCCTATAGTCAAGCACATATCGACAAATACGTAGAGCTTGGAGGTACACCGATGCTTGAGATGGAATACACAGTCTTCGGTGAGTTGATTAGTGGATTTGAGGTGATAGACAAGATAGCTGCGGTACAAACCGATCCATCAGACCGCCCTAACGAAGATGTTAAGATGACCATCAGAATGGGTAATTGATGATGAGATTATTATGCTTTATCATATTCCTGTTGCTCCTGATGAGTTCCTGTTCATCTAAGACACTGAGCATACTCTACCAAGGGCAGGAAAGAAAACCAGCGCCAGCGACCTTTGAGTTTTACCCTGGCGAAACAGAATTTACCGACCTGGAGTGGGAGCTCGGTGATGGCACTGAGATCATGGATTCAACAGCTCGTCATACTTATTATCTCTCAGGTAACTACACCGTCACTCTAAAAGGCAAAAAAGGAAATAAAATTAAAGAAGTACAAAAGCAGGTATACGTGGATGCACCAGACAAATGTCTTGTTAAGATAGAAACATCATACGGCACGATGATAGCCGAACTATATGATAAGACACCCAAGCACAGAGATAACTTTATCAAGCTATCAGAAGAAGGTTATTATGAAGATCTCCTTTTTCATAGAGTGATATCTGGGTTTATGATTCAGGGTGGAGACCCAAACTCAAGAGGAGCTAGCACTGAGACCAGACTTGGCACTGGAGGACCTGGATATCAGGTAGATGCTGAGATAACAGATGATTTTGCGCATGTAAAGGGTGCTCTGGCAGCTGCTAGGATAGGTGGCCCTGCTAATCCGCAAAAAAAATCGAGTGGGTCGCAGTTTTATATCGTCCAGGGTAAGCCAGTGAATAATCAACAGATGGCACAGATGGAGGCACGATTAGGTATCAACTATCCAGAAAGTGTCCGTAGTAGGTATCTAGAGCACGGTGGCACTCCATTTCTTGATCAAGAATATACTGTGTTTGGTCAAGTGATAGAGGGACTAGATATCGTTGATAAGATTGCACAAGTCCGCACAGCGCCAGGAGATCGACCTTTAGAAGATGTCTGGATGAAAGTAACGGTGATCAAGTAGTTATGGCGATTACTCTGGGTATAGACGTAGGGGGAACTGGTATCAAAGGTGCGTTGGTTGATACCGTTAAAGGTGAACTTGTAAGTGAGAAAATAAAGTATGCCACTCCTCAACCAAGTAGACCGAAGAGTGTCATGACTGTGATAAATCAACTCATAGATGACTTTGGATGTCGGAATCAAAACTTTGGTTGCGGATTTCCTTCCATCATCAAACATGATGTCTGTTACTCGGCTGCAAACATAGATGATGGTTGGCTGAACATGAATCTTCATGACTTTTTTCTAGAACACACGGGAAGCAAAGTCTCTTTTGTAAATGACGCTGATGCTGCTGCAGTAGCAGAGATGACTCATGGTCATGGCAAAGGCGTTATGGGGATCGTGATCTTAATCACATTAGGTACAGGGATTGGCTCTGGGATCTTCTTGGATGGTAAGCTTTTCCCTAATTCAGAGTTTGGACATCTGCTGTATAAAAAGAGTGTATTTGAACACTATGCTTCTAATGGAGCCAGAAAGAAAAAAGAACTGAGTTGGAGAGAATGGGGAAAAGAACTCGATGTATTCTTGAATCATGTAGATCTTATCATCAATCCCGATCTTATCATCCTTGGCGGAGGTGTAAGTAAGTACTTTGAAGAAAAGTTCAAAAAATATATTGAGATCAGCACACCAATTGTCCAGGCATCTATGGGTAACAATGCCGGTATCATAGGAGCCGCTATGTTATCAAACCAACGTGCTAGTCAGTAAAATCTACCCTCCAAACCACTATTAGTAGTCCTCCACCTCTGTCTTATCTATCAATCTAAATCCATTACCATGGATATTCACGATTTCTAGATTCTCGTCTCTTTTGAGATACTTTCTTAGTTTGGTCACAAAGACATCCATACTTCGGGCGGTGAAGTAGTTATCTTCTTCCCATATCTCCACAAGAGCTTGAGATCTAGGAAGCACATCGTTTTTATGGAGACAAAAGAGTCTTAAAAGGTGCGCTTCTTTAGGTGATAGCTTATCCTTTTCTTTGACACCATTAGGATCAAATGTAAGTATGCGCAAGGGATAGTTGAATATATAGTTACCTATCTCAAATTCCTTTTTGTCAGCATCTGGATTAACTGGTCCAGCAGATCTTTTAAGAACTGCTTGTACTCTATAGAGAAGTTCTTCGCTATTAAAAGGTTTTGTGATATAGTCATCTGCTCCAATTCTGAAGCCGTCGATTACATCTTCTTTTAAACTTTTTGCGGTTAAGAAGATCACAGGCATGTCTGCATTATCTTCTTTGATTTCTTTCCCTAGAGTGAAGCCATCTTTCTTCGGCATCATCACGTCAAGAATGCATAGGTCGTAGGAGCCACTTTTGTATGTGTTAAACCCAGCTTCACCATCGGTGGCTAGGGTTACATCGTACTGATTCATCTCAAGGTATGACCTCAGTACATCTCCAAAATTCCTATCATCCTCAACAAGTAAGATTTTTTGTTGCGGCATAGCAGAGTTAATTTAGTATTATGTTTAGATGCAGCATTAGTAAAAAAGTCACATTTCTGTAACATTATTTTTTTTGGTACATATCTAGGAACCCATACGATGGGGGAAAGATACTGAGAATAAACTGCCTTTACCTAATTCACTGGTGACAGATACTTCGCCCTTGTGGGCATCAACTATAGCCTTTACATAGCTCAAGCCAAGACCAAACCCTTTAACGTCGTGTAAGTTGCCGGTGCTGACTCGATAAAACTTCTCAAAGATTCTCTTCTGATCTTCTTTGGTTATTCCTATCCCGTTGTCTTTAACACCTACACTGACTCCGTTTTTAGTGTCTTTTGTCTCGATGTTTATCTCGGGCACTTCACCAGAGTACTTTATGGCATTATCTATCAGATTATGCAAGACATTGCTGATATGATTTTCATCTCCTTCGACCAGGCTGTTGCTGCTATTGATATTTACCGTGATTTTCCCACCTTTTTCATTGACACGTAGTCTAGAGTTTTCTGCAGCAGTATGCACCAGATCATTGATATTTAGTCGAGTTACTTTAAGTTGAAAATCCTTTTTGTCTAGGCGTGCTATCTGAAGAACCTTCTCTACCTGGGATAACATCCTCTTATTTTCTTGTCTGATGATATCGGCATAGCGATCTATCATCGATTCATTACTCTTGACTTTCGGATTGGATATACTGTCTGCTGCTAAGGATATAGTGGCAATCGGTGTTTTGAATTCGTGGGTCATATTATTGATGAAATCTGTTTTCATCAAAGAGACTTTTTTCTGGGTTAAAATGACATTGATAGTGTATACGAAACAAAAGAGTATCAATCCTGTCAGCAATATTGAACTGATCAATGCGGGCAAAATCGAACTAATCAAAAAAGAAGTCTTTCGTGGGAAAAATACCCGTAAGGCGCCCACCGGATCTCGACCACGGATAGATTGATCAAAGAGATTTATCTCGTGTATAGATCTGGACAGATTATCGGTAACTTCTACTTCACTTGCATCACCGATGATAGCAACATGATACTTACCATTGGTTATGAGATAACCATCTATTTCATTAGAATACACACCAAAGTCGTAGTTCAGATCTATTCCTTGGTTTTGTATTTCAACCCTGAGATACTTGCTTAGATCTGCTGCAGAGATGGAATTGAGTGCAAGCTCTGGTTGTATGATGAGCGGTATGTTGGCAACTTGAGTTTCAAGCTGTTTTCTTCTATAGTCGTCTATATTAGTAGATAGGATTTTATCGAGTCGTTCTTGTGATTGTTTGAAGATGGAAGAGTTGTCGGTCCTACCAAGAGTCTTGCTTAAGTTTTCAAGCTCTTTTGCGTCATCTTCTAACCT
This sequence comes from uncultured Saprospiraceae bacterium, assembly GCA_964470035.1. Lineage (GTDB taxonomy): Bacteria > Bacteroidota > Bacteroidia > Chitinophagales > Saprospiraceae > JAJRXG01. The sequence goes on along the minus strand of CAYYBR010000126.1, from coordinate 5,960 downwards.
TTGCTTGACTCGATTAAGAGCATACCGTACCTGATTGTCAAAGTTTTCACCATTGATATCGATACCATTCTTGAGCCAATAGAACTGAATAACCGCGATGCCAACTAGGGCAACACTCATGAGAATGATAATAATTTGGATGGTGCGTCGACCCATATCGCGAAGTACGTTGCTTTTTTACAACTAAGAAGGCGTTTAACTCGGTATTAACTCATCTTTAGTAATAAAATAATAGTCCTCTAATTAGATTTGTAAAACTAAAGAAATATGGAAGTATGAAAGGTCGATTTTTTCTAGCGCTGGCAATTCTTTTATCATGCCTCTACTTACAAGCACAGTCTGAGGATGATCGCGGTAAGGGAACAAAAACAATAGAGCGAGTTGTAGACGAAGATGGCAATGTTATATCTGAAAGAATTTACTACGAGTACAAGGACGGTGAAGAAGATGGATTTGATCTTCCTGGCACATTTGATTTAGAGGGATTAGGGTTTGAAGATCTATTTGACCAAAGCGGATTTTTCAATAGGGAAGAAGGTAAACCCGTCATGGGTATCGGATTGTCATTTGACAATGGCCTTGGCAAGGTGATATCTGTCTCACGAGGATCTGGTGCAAGTGAAGTAGATATCCGAGAAGGAGATGAGATTATCTCTGTAGAAGGTGTGGCAGTTTCAAGTATAGAAGATGTTCAGGATATTTTATCAGATATGGAAGTGGGGGATGAAGTCACTGTTATAGTTTTCAGAGACGGTGAAGAACTTGTAAAGAGAGTAAAACTAGGGTCATCTACGACAAATCAGTTTTTCTTTGACATACCCGAAGAGGGAGGGTTTGCTCTTGAATTTTTTAGAGATGGAGTGCTAGATTCTTTGTTCTTAAGGGATGATCTAGACCTTGATGGACCTTTGAATTTTTGGGGTGAGTTTTTCAATGAAAATTTTGACTATTGGGATGACAAGAAAAAGAATGGTCTACAAGAAAATATTTCCGAAAGGGCTACTCTAGGTGTTCTTATAGATGATATCGGATCAGGTGTTTTAATATCAGAAATAATACCTGACTCCCCTGCAGACCTTGGTGGGTTACGCCAGAATGACGTGATCATCAAGATGGACAAACTGTCTATAAACGGATATGCTGAGTTAGTTGATATGATGAATGATAAGCGCAAGGGAGATCTCGTGGAACTTGAGATTGAAAGAGCTGGAAAGATCATGACTATCGAGGTAGAGCTCTAACAACTATCCTCACCTTTTCTTAAGTTTTTTTCTATGCGCAGATGTGCCTTGATCAGGCATGTGCTTAGCTGTATAGTTATTCCCCCTTTCGGAAATATATCATATAGAAATAAAAAAGAGCGGCATACCCCCCAGTAGCCGCTCCGTAATCTCCAATACTTAATCCCTTAAGTATTTTCAAAAGTTAAAGAACTACTCACCAGAGTTCACATATCTTGCCAAAGGACAACTCAGCAGGGGTATTATACGTATGAAGTGAGATGTTGATGCATATCTAGTTTAATTAGAGTTATTTATAAAATAGAAATAATAGTATAAGTTAAATTCCATTGCATGGTATCGGTATCAGTCCATAGTTTTCTGAAAAAGTATGGCTAAGATTTACTTCCTAAACCCACCAGATTCTTAAATTCACAGGTGACATGGGCATACAAACATATTTAACTACAGAATCGAAAAATACCTTTGTAAAGGCACTCTTGAGAGATGTCTCTGCACTTGAGCGCATGCTTAAGGATCAGTTATTTGAGACAGACATTATAAGGATCGGCGCAGAACAAGAAGTGGTACTTGTAGATAATGATACCTATAAACCTTCTTTGCTAGGACCCAAAATCCTAGAGCAAACTGCCCACGAAAGCTGGCTTGTTAGCGAACTTGCCAAGTTTAATCTAGAACTGAACCTATCTCCACAAGTTTTTCACTTTGATTGCCTGAGTAAGATGGAGCAAGAACTAGTGAGCAATCTTGAAAAACTCAGATCATACCTTGCTCAATACGACGTAGATTATATTTTAACAGGCATCTTACCTACGCTTCATAAGTATCACCTGGATATTGCTAATCTCACTCCAAAGCAGCGTTATAAGGATCTGATGGACGCTATCAGTAGTCAGTTGAGCAGGACCGACTTTGAGCTTCGTCTAGTAGGTATAGACGAATTATGTGTTAGGCATGATTCGCCACTCATAGAAGCGTGTAATACAAGTTTTCAAGTCCATCTACAGGTTACTCCTCAGGAGTTTGAGAAGTATTACAATTTTGCCTTAGCTCTTACTGCTCCTTGCATAAGTTTAGCAGCCAACTCCCCCATTGTATTTGGTCAGAGATTATGGCATGAGACGCGTATCGCACTCTTTCAGCAGGCGATAGACACAAGAAGAACCATGGATCACATGAGGCAGATGAGTCCTCGAGTTATCCTTGGAGATGACTGGTTGCATGGAGATGTTACTCAGATATTTAAGGATGATATAGCGCGATTTAAAATCTTGCTATATGCTGATATGAAAGAGGATAGTATGAAGAGTCTAGCTGAAGGCACTATCCCCAAGCTCAAAAGTCTACAGCTTCATAACTCTACTGTCTATAGGTGGAACCGTCCATGTTATGGCATTAGTGATACCGGCAAACCACACCTAAGAATCGAAAACCGGATATTTCCATCAGGCCCAACTGTACTGGATGAAATGGCCAATACTGCTTTCTGGTTAGGAGCTATGAAGGGCATGGCTAATAGATATGAAGATATACGTGATCACATGTCATTTGCGGATGTGAGAGATAATTTTGCGAAGTCTGCTCGATTTGGACTCGACACTAAGTTTTCCTGGGTGGGTGATAGAAAAGTTAATGCTAAAGAACTACTAGAAGAGGAGCTCATACCGATAGCACGCGAGGGATTAGAAAGCATGAATGTGAACCCTCAAGATATAAGCAGATATCTAGATGTTTGTCTCGAGAGGGTACGGGCTCAGATGAACGGTGCCAGATGGATGCTCAGGTCCTATACCAATCTCAAAAAACAAACTTCATCAGATGACGAAGCACTTGCATGCTTGACAGCATCGATACACCACCATCAGAACCAGGTGGATTTTCCTGTTAGCCGATGGCCCGAGGCAGATACTTCGTATCAGCGACTCTATGATCTTGAGACGATTAGAGTCTCTGAACTCATGGAGATAAATATATTTTCTGCTAACCCAGATGATATGGTAGAGCTAGTAGCTAAACTCATGTCTTGGAAGAATATCAACTATATGCCAGTTGAAAGTAAAGATGGCCACTTAGTTGGATTAGTGGGTGCTAGTATGCTACTGGACGCGCTAGCAACATCGCGTGACAAAGACAATGGGGACGCATTTGTAGTTAGAGAGATCATGATCGCTGACCCGGTAACTGTGCTGCCAGATGTTTATATCAAGGATGCGTCCAAGATGATGAGAGATCTCGAAGTCAGTTGTCTTCCTGTAGTGAGAGACAAAGAGCTGTTAGGGATCATTACAAGAGATCATATCGCAAGTATTACTGAGCGACTGCTGCAGAGATAGATATTCCTTGAGAAGGCCATATCCACCAATCAGCTATATTTGTAGCACGAAAAACCTTTTTGAAAGGATTTGTTTATTCTATATAAAACTAGATTGAATGGCTTTTGATATAGACATGATCAAGGCTCATTATGAGTCTTTAGACACAAAGATGCGCCAGATAAAAGAAAAGTTAGCAAGACCTCTGACGCTTGCTGAGAAAATTCTTTATGCGCACTTGCACCCTGAATCTTTACTTCAAAATTATCAAAGAGGTAAGGACTATGTATTCTACTCTCCAGATAGAGTAGCGATGCAAGATGCTACTGCCCAAATGGCACTCCTTCAGTTTATGATGGCTGGAAAAAACAAAGTAGCAGTGCCTTCCACAGTCCACTGTGATCACCTGATACAAGCAAAGATCGGTGCTGATCAAGATCTTCAACATGCGCTCAATACGAGCAATGAAGTATTTAACTTCTTAGAGTCTGTGTCTGATAAATACGGCATAGGATTTTGGAAACCAGGTGCAGGGATCATACATCAAGTCGTTCTTGAAAACTATGCTTTCCCAGGAGGTATGATGATAGGTACTGATAGTCATACTGTAAATGCAGGTGGACTCGGCATGGTGGCTATCGGAGTAGGCGGTGCCGATGCGGTGGATGTAATGGCAGGTATGCCTTGGGAACTAAAAAATCCGAAACTTATCGGCGTCAAATTAACTGGAAAACTGTCTGGATGGTCAGCGCCAAAAGATGTTATCCTACGGGTAGCAGATATCCTTACTGTAAAGGGAGGAACAGGGGCCATCGTAGAGTATTTTGGTGATGGAGCACTCAATCTTAGTTGCACAGGTAAAGGAACCATATGCAATATGGGTGCAGAGATAGGAGCGACCACTTCGACCTTTGGATATGACGAGTCCATGGATCGATACCTAAGAGCGACAGATCGAGCAGATGTGGCTGATCTTGCTAACCAAGTGAAAGAACACTTGACTGCAGATCCAGATTGTTATGAGAATCCAGAAAAATATTTTGATCAAGTAATAGAGATCAATCTTTCAGAGCTACAACCCAAAATTAATGGACCATTTACACCTGATTTGTCAACCAATGCTGGAAGAGATATGACGAGCAAGGCCACCGATAACGAATGGCCGCTTAATGTAGAATGGGGACTAATAGGATCATGTACGAACTCTTCTTACGAAGACTTGTCTAGGGCAGCGTCGGTGGCAAAACAAGCCTTGGATAAAGGGCTTAAGACTAAAGCAGAATTTGGTATTAATCCAGGAAGTGAGCAAGTAAGATTCACAGCAGAGAGAGATGGTATCCTCAATATTTTTGAACAACTCGATGCAACAATATTTACCAATGCTTGTGGTCCATGTATAGGCCAATGGGCTAGGTATAATGATCCTATGAATGCACCAAAGAATAGTATCGTTCACTCTTTTAATAGAAACTTCTCTAAAAGGGCTGATGGTAATCCCAATACGCATGCTTTTGTCGCTTCTCCTGAATTAGTAGCTGCTATAGCAATAGCTGGAAGATTGGACTTTAATCCAGCAACTGACACGCTGACTAACGAAGCAGGGGAGGAAGTCATGTTGGATGAACCAACAGGTTACGAATTGCCACCAGATGGATTTGATGTAAAGGATAATGGATATAATGCCCCAGCAGCAGATGGAAGTAGTATCAATGTAAAAGTTGACCCATCGAGCGATAGGCTTCAGTTACTTACTCCTTTTGAACCCATTACACAGGAGAGTATGCAGAACATGAGGATACTCATAAAGGTCAAAGGCAAATGCACGACCGATCATATCTCCATGGCAGGACCATGGTTGAAGTATAGGGGCCATCTGGAGAATATTTCCAATAATTGTTACACTGGCGCTGTGAATTACTTTAATGATGACACTAATAAAGTTCTCAACTTGCATACTGGTGACTATATGGGGGTTCCGGATTCAGCAAGAGCATATCAGTCAGCAAATATTTCTACAGTAGTATTTGGTGAAGAAAATCTTGGAGAAGGGTCATCACGAGAACATGCCGCAATGGAGCCAAGATTCTTAGGTGTCAATGCAGTTATCGTAAAATCTTTTGCAAGAATTCATGAGACTAACCTTAAGAAACAAGGTATGCTTGCATTGACTTTTGTAGATAAGGCGGATTATGATAAGGTAAGACAGGATGATAAAGTGTCCATACCTAACTTCGATGATATGGCCGCTGGACAAACGCTTACCATTGTATTAGACCATGCAGATGGGACTCAAGATTCGTTCGAAGTCAGTCATTCTTACAACCAAGCGCAGATTGACTGGGTAAGAGCAGGTTCGGCACTTAACTTGATTAGTAGACAGTAAACAGATATAAGATTTTAATATATC
>CAYYBR010000125.1:0-12023 GCA_964470035.1 uncultured Saprospiraceae bacterium | reverse complement strand
AAGAAGAAATAACCTTAGCAGAAGCTCTCAAAAAAGAAGGATATGCTACGGCTGCAATAGGGAAGTGGCACCTCGGACACCATAAGGACTTTCTGCCTCTACAGCATGGATTTGATGAGTACTTCGGCATACCATATTCTAATGATATGAGCCCTACAACAACTTCGTGGGAGCCTGCAAAACTCTTTCCAGAGACACCTCTTGTAGAGGGTAATGATATCGTAGAACACGAACCCGATCAACGATTTCTGACAAGGCGGTATACGGATAAGATTCTTGACTTTATTTCCCGGCACAAGGATCAACCGTTTTTTATATACTATCCGCAGACTTTTCCCCACACTCCACTTTATGTACATCCTGAATTTGAAGGAACAAGTACGAGAGGTCTATATGGTGATGTTGTAGAAGAAATAGATTGGAGTATTGGAGAAGTAATGAAGGCGCTACAAGATTACCAACTAGATGAGCAAACGATAGTGATATTTACCAGTGATAATGGACCTTGGTTAACGCAGGGTATAGATGGCGGATCAGCTGGATTATTTCATCAAGGGAAAGGATCGACTTACGAAGGAGGTATGCGTATGCCAGCCATCATTCGATGGAAGGATAAGATTCCTTCAGGAGTTACGACAGATGCATTAGCAACAACAATGGACATATATCCTACAGTCCTAAGTATGGTTGGTGCCCAGATTGATAGCGAGATAGAGTATGATGGTATAGATCTCAGTGAAGTCCTCTTGTATGAGGAGAAAGGACAGCGGGATGTTGTGCTTTATTATTTGGGAGATGAACTATTTGCTTTGAGGAAAGGAGACTATAAGATTCACCGCAAAACATTGAATCCATATGTCGGTGAAACCCCAGAACTTCGTGACCCTCCTCTTCTTTTTAACTTATCACAAGATCCAGGTGAGCAATATGATCTGGCAAAGAAATACCCTGAGATCCTTGAAGAGATGATATTTGAATTAGAGAAATACAGTTCTTCGATACAGAAAGGAGAAGACCAATTAGTAAAAATTGATACGACCATGTTCCCTATTTCTCGATGATTGCATCGTTCATAAAAACAGATATTTACGTAAGTGATAACAGTAGAAGAAGCAAAGAGACATATCCAAACTACGCATAGGGATTTTGGATTAGAAGAAGTAGTGCTGGATAGAGCTATCGGTCGGGTGCTAAGAGAAGATTGGTTTTGTGATAGAGATCTTCCTCCATATGATCGTGTTACGATGGATGGTATCGCAGTGGCATTTGACGAAGTGGACTTTTCTAATCCAATAACGATAGAAGGATTAGCTAAAGCGGGGGATCCACAACACCGGATTCAACATGGGACGAACTGTCTCGAAGTTATGACAGGAGCAGTACTTCCTTTGGGCGTTGATACTGTGATCAGATATGAAGATCTCCATATCGATAATAATAAAGCCACCGTCTCAACTGAGGTTAGCAAAGCCCAAAATGTACACTTCAAAGGGTTAGATCGAAAAAGTGGAGATCTGCTTGTAAAGAGTGGAACGATGATCTCATCTGCTGAGATCGGTATAGGAGCTTCGATAGGACAAGTGCAAACAAAAGTAGCTCGGCTCCCAAGGGTGATTGTTATTTCTACAGGTGATGAGCTAGTAGAGATAGATGAAAGCCCAGCTCCTCACCAAATACGAAGAGGCAATGTCTATCGCATTAAATCTAGTCTTAGTAATCGCGGCATTGTTGCTCATACAGACCATATCGTGGATGACTTGGAAGAAACTAAGAGGCGCATCTCCCAACACTTACAGAGTTACGATGTACTGATCCTGAGTGGTGGCGTATCCAAAGGAAAACTAGATTACGTACCCGAGGCTCTTAGGTCTTGTGGTGTACGACAGATCTTTCATAAGATCTCTCAGCGCCCAGGAAAGCCGATGTGGTTTGGGGCTGTAGATCAAGGCCCGGTGGTCTTTGGTCTCCCAGGAAACCCTGTTTCTTCTTTTATGTGCTATCAAGTATATTTTCTCCATTGGCTGGAGTTGTGTCTTGGATATAAGAGAAAGCCTACCATGGTCAAACTTCGGCATGAAGTAGCCTTTAAACCAGACCTCACATATTTTTTAGAAGTAAGCATCTCATCAGGTGATGATGGTACTATTTACGCTCTTCCACAGAAGGGCAATGGCTCTGGTGACTTTGCTAACTTAACTAGAGCTGATGGATTTATAGAATTGAAAAAAGGAAGAAACCTTTACGAAGCAGGGGAGGTGTATCCTTTTTTGCCTTATCGATAGCCTATTGCTTATATATACCCTTCAGTATCTCAAGGGTGATCGCATATGTAGACTCTACTCCATCTAAGCCTAGACTCCCTGAAGCTAACGTACTACCAGACTCAAGTGGATTATCTGAGGCATAATATGCATATCTGATCTTCAGATCCTCGGCAACATTTTTTCTAATTTTTGAAGCCACCTGAATAGCTTTTTGATAGTGGGCGCCCTCCATCTCCAGACCGATGGCAGACCAAGAAGATTTAAGAAAGTAGCTCAGGATATCACGATTCTGAAGTGATGTGCCAAGGACCGTTATCATCGGTCCGACAAATACGGGTAAGCCATATTTCTTTAGCTCTTTCGGATTCAGGTCATTTTCAAAAACATAGTTATCAGTAGAGCCTTCAAAGATATGTGCAGTAGGTATCATGATATCTCCCTTCTTGCCTTCTAGTATCCCAGCTTTACCCATGATATTGACTGATCCAATGTTGATGGCAGTTTTGCGTCCATCAACTTCATATGCCTTAAGCAATTCGTCCATCGTCTCATAAGCTTGCTCACCAAATGCATAGTCCATGACGACAAGTACATCCTCACAACTCTTCCGCTTCGTGATGCTCGAGAGCTCTATGGGTAGATCTTTCATATTGACTTTACATAAGTCGATGATCTGGACAGAAATGTTGGTCCCGCTGATGTCCTTTACTTCCGTTAGACCATTGGATAAAGCAAACTTGTTGACTTTATCTCTGAGCTTAGATTGATCCGGAGCGCTTAGCTTTTCCGCGGTAGATATGAGGCCATCTTTGGAGTAACTTCTGCCGAGGGCTTTTTTCGCATAGACAGAGTTCATCACACTGTGCATGTTAGCACTGATGATATGGATCCTTCTACCTAGCAGGTTGAGCTCTTCGAGTTTTTGCTTTACTCTATGTGCCCACTGCTCCCCAAAAGTGTGGTGACCTATTTGTTCCCGCAGTGCTGTAGAAAAGCTGATTTCTCTATCGTTTTTCTCAAGAGTCTCTTCTATACTTAGTTTTCCTAACCAATAACAGATAGAATAGAGGCTATTTATACCATTTGCTTTTCTGAAGTCCTGTAAAGCTTCCCATGTGTCATTAAAAGTTCTTCCTAGAAGTGTGCTGAGATAAGATACAGCCACGCGCTCTTGCTCCTTGGAGAGCTTTTCTAACTTAACAATCTTGCTGAGCATCTTCCATGTGCGGGTCGGAACACGTCTATTATTGAGCGCATTGCGCCCGATTTTTTCCGCCTCGTTATACATGAATGTCAAGTGCGTCAGCACATCATAGACATCACTACCACCTCTGGTCATCTCTATGAGCATCTGCTCTTCATCTATGCGATAACAATTACGCCTTCTCTTGGCAGGGATGATGGCCTGAAAACCAGTGTCCTCATATCCCTCACGTGATATAAGTTGTATATATCGACATTGTTCGATACCTCTCGGCAATCGCTGAAAGACATATAACAACCCTTCTAGTTCTACATGCTCTGGATCTGTAAGCGTGCCATAAATCTCTGGATTTATAGCGTGAAGTGCCTGTAGCATTGCTTCACCAGATCGCCCCATAGGCTTGTATGACCCACGCACAAGGAGGTGTCGCATCTCTACATGTATACGACGTATCGCACTCTTTGATATCTGCGCTCTTGATGGGGTAGTATGAGCCATAGACAAACTTTGATTATATGTTGCAAAAATAGAGCCACCTATGGTTCACTTTCGTAAATACTCATATCAGCATACCAATAGATCCAGAAAAAAAGAACCCCGTTTTCTATGAGACAGCTGGTTGTTTAGATCTTCTAAGTCAATTATGCGCTGCTCTTTATACTTGGTTATACCTAAAGTATTGAGCTATATCTGGGCAATTTTCCTTCCCTTTTATCCCCCTCATAGAGGGGGACACTGTTGAGTTGCGTCTCTGGGCGCAACGCTTCTTAATGGTCTGGAGCATGCTAGTCTATAAGACATAGTCATATGTGAGACCTCCTCTACCCGTCACGCTAGAAGTAAATATTATCTTGGACATATTCTTTCATATTAATACTTCATCAGCTATGGGTTTTGAATCCCTCTTTAGCATATCGAGTAATATGGCCATGATAGGGTGGCTGCTGCTCATCTTTGTCCCGTACTGGAAGTACACTAAACCTATCGTTCAGTATGGTCTGATCGCTATCCTGTTAAGTTTGGTATATACCTACCTGATCTTTTTTGCGCCAGGTGGAAGTATGGACTTATCATCATTTGGATCATTAGAAGGGGTGATGGGGTTATTTACGGATCCGAAGAGTGTATTAGCAGGATGGGTACACTATCTCGCTTTTGACCTATGGGTTGGATCTTGGGAAGTTGGTGATGCGCAGAAGCGTGGGATTAATCGATGGTTTTTGATACCCTGTCTAGTATGCACATTTATGTTAGGGCCAGTGGGTCTTCTATTATATCTTGGATTGAGAGCATTGATGACCAAAAGTATAGTGCATGAAAACTTTGGACTGGCTAGCTAATTTGCGGTTTAGAAATCCCTTATTGTATCAGATTGGTATGATACATTTTATCATGGCGGTGATGCTGATCATACCATGGATTTTCGATTCTAGAGAAGTGCTTGGCACCAACACATGGATAAAGCCCATTAAGTTTTGTATTTCTATCGGGATCTATGCTTGGACATTTGGTTGGATACTTTGGGACCTCCATGGAAAGCAGAGATGGATCAAAGGCTTATCATGGGTTATTGCCGTTACTATGGTAATTGAGATCTCGATTATCATTTTTCAGGCGAGTAGAGCAACGCGCTCACACTTTAATGAGTCATCAGCCTTAGATGGAATTCTTTTTGGTACGATGGGTGGCATGATAGCCATCAATACGATAGCCATCGTTATTTCTTTTGGGCTATTTCTTTTTTCGAAAACTAAGTTGGACAAAGCCTATCTGCTAGCCCTGAGATTGGCCTTTGTTGTTTTTTTAATAGGTAACTGGATTGGAGGAGTGATGATAGCCAATGGCGGCCATGCTATAGGAGCTCCTGAGGATAGTCCAGGTGTGTTTTTCTTTAACTGGAATACATTAGGTGGAGATTTGCGTATAGGGCACTTTTTAGGTCTTCATGCGATACAAGTTATCCCTTTGATCTCTCATTATGTGCATAAGAATACAAACCTAAGTCAGACGCCACGATATGGCGTAGCTGTCATCTCCTCCTTACTTTATGGTGGGGTCATAGCATGGCTCTACATGAGAGCTTCTAATGGCATCGCTCTTTTTAGTTGAGTCGGTGAAACGCAGCTACTCTTTCCTTACTGTTCTCACGCACATCTACATAGTAAAAGTTGATATCTGCGATGTGATAATTCTTGGTGGTAAATAAGAAGCTACCTGGAAACTTTGGTTTAGAGGCCCATAAGATACCTAGGCCTGGCATGACTTGAGCATCAGTTGTCTGGGTTAGAATTTTATCGAAGTTTCTCAAGATGGCTCCTTGATGTTTCTCTTTTTCGGCGATGGTATTATCTGTAGTCCAGGTTATGGGATTTTGTAAGATCAGATCTTTAGCAAGTCGGGCTTTATCAGGTATAAAGCCTTTCTTATAAGTTCTCCAAGATATAAGACACCCCGTATCATTGGGTGCCTGACAGGGCTCTAAGTTTTTATATAGAGACTTCGGTACAGGCATGCCTACCAGATATGCTGCTATCATGTCGTCAGCGAGACTTTTCCCATCTATCATTTCTTTGATTAACCTCGTCGTATGAGTAGTGCCCTGACTGTGCGATGCTATGATAAATGGTCTTCCATTTCTATGATGATCTAAGTAATACTGAAATGCACTTTTTACATCTTGATACGCTAAGTCAAATACCTTTGATGCGGTGGTGCTATCAGCCTTAAAATAGGCGGTTAGGTGCGCTTGGCGATACCTTGGAGCATAGACCTTACCTGCCTGATTGAAAGCACTAGCTTGATACTGTATCGTGCCACCATCCACTTTTTTATTTAGTTTTTCATCTGAGAGTGAAGCATTCCATTGGCCTTCATTCGGCTTTTTGGTATAGATCGTTGGATGGACGAAAAAGACATCTGCTAAGAGTTCATCTTGATCAACTGATGAGAGACCTTTAGGAGTGAGATCGGCTGGATCTTCTTTGTCAGGGTGGGCTGCCCAATATGAGAGTTGACTATAGTCCGGCGCACCTATCGGTTGATCAACAAGACTTTTTGGTACCGTAGAACAAGAAATACATGTCCACAGTAGTATGCCCATGATGGAGTTAAGCTTCACGTTTTTCATACGAGTTAATTAGTAGTTACTCTATAAATAGCGAAGAAGAGATATCGTCTGATAAGTACCACTTACTTCTTTTTAAAAGGAGTTTTCCCTTATGCTTAGTTAAAACGCCAGATCGTATGAAAGGATTAATAAGGGCTTGATAATTTCCCCAGATTGTCATGCCGAGCGACTTGATCATCGCCTCATCTACCCCATCTGACCTTCGTAATCCGAGCATGATCAATTCATTGTACATATCCTTTTTGGATAAATCTTCAGATAAGGAAGCATGTGCCTTACTATGGTCATGTACTAAGTAAGTCTGATTGTTTGCGGGATTCCAATACCGCTTGCCGCGGTAAAAAGAATGAGCCGATGGTCCTATGCCGATATATGGCTGCCTATCCCAGTATGCAGTATTATGCTGTGCTCTTTTGCCGGACCTTGCATAGTTCGAGATTTCGTAGTGCTCATATCCGTGATGCTCAAGTAGATCCTCAGCAAGTTGATACTGGTTGTTTTGATGGACTTCCGAAGGAAGTGACAGCAGTTGTTTTTTTGCTTGATGAGCGTAGACTGTTTGTTCTTCTATAGTAAGATTATAGATGCTCAGGTGCGGAAGGTCATAAGAGAGCATTTTCTCAATATTATTCTGCCACTCTAGTTCTTGACTATCTACCAAACCGAACATGAGATCGGCAGTGATATTGGTAAAGGAACTTTCGGTGACTAACCTCAAGGCCAATTCAGACTGATGAGCAGTATGTGCCCTGTTCATCCGTTCGAGGTCCTTATCAAGAAACGACTGTATACCTATGCTCAAGCGATTGATACCGATATCATACCAGCCTTGGAGCATACTAGAAGTGATATCTTCTGGATTAGCTTCTAAGGTGACTTCAGCTGTTGGCGAGATAAGGAAGGAGCCATGGATAGCGTTGAAGATTAACTCCAGTTGTGCTAGGGATAAGAGAGATGGTGTGCCCCCTCCAAAGTATATAGTATCTACTTTGGATAAGATTCCCTTTTTTCCTTTTGCAATAATCTCTGTCTGGATAGCAGATACAAGAGGCTCTATCGTCTTGAGATTTGTACTAAAGTGAAAGTTACAATAGTGACATGCCTTTCGGCAGTAGGGGATATGTATGTATATGCCGCCGTTCAAGTAATGTCTATTTTTTACGGATGATAGATATGCCGTCTCGATAGGGTAGAACTAGTACTTCAACTCTACCATCGTCGAGCATGCTTTTATTAAACTGATCCACAGAAGTAGCCATCTTATCTTTTTGTTCTACGAGGACTCTACCTTTCCAAAGAGTGTTATCGGCGATGATGAGACCTCCTGACCGGACTTTATCTATGACTAGATCAAAAAAAGTCTGGTATTCATGTTTGGCCGCATCTATGAAGACCATATCAATCTGCTGATTAATTTCTGGCAAGATATCTTTCGCGTCTCCAAACCTCATATCTACGCGGTCTGATATCTTCAGGCTGATGAGATGATTGATGATGGTTTCTTTGTGGAGTTCTTTATTTTCTATGCTGATAATCTTTCCTGTAGGACTAAGGCCCTCTGTTAGACATCCAGTAGCATACGCCGTGAATGTGCCGATTTCGACTATAAGTTCTGGACGGATGATATGGCTAAACAAGCTGAGTAGTCTTCCCTGCAGCATATCCGATGCATCCATCCTTTTTACCTGTGTAAGATTGGTTTTTCGCTCTATATCGTCGAGTTCTTTTCTTGGTGGGGAAGTATGAGACTCACAATATATCCTGAGGATCGGATCAAGTTCAAGTCTATATTCGGTGTAATGAGGCATTTATATATGGTATTTATTCGATATATGTTAAACTAATAAATTACTGCACACGAATATTAGATATCGGCATGACTTTTGGCTCTTAGAAAGTAACAATTGGTTTTTTTGGGGTAATAAATTTGACCTTGATCACTTATGTGATCAGGGTTTTTTTGTTTTTAGCATTTACGAAAGTGAAAGTAATCTAGCATAATCCCGTCTAGCTTTCTTGCTGTAAACTAAAACCCCTACAATTGTAGTACCTAACGGAGTGTTGTATGGATCCAGCTAAAAGGCGTGAGAAAGAACATCGTATCATAGACGCAGCCATAAGAGTCATGGCTGAACATGGTTTTCAAAGGTCAAAGATGGAAGATATCGCCTCGGAAGCGGGCATCACTAAAGTGACCCTATATAGCTATTTCAGTTCTAAGGATGCCCTCTACTACGCCGTAACATACCGAGCATTTCAAGCGCTTTCTGATGTATTTTATGCCACTGTTGATGACCACAAATCCAAATCTGGCTTAGTGTCTACAAAAGCCATCTTTGCGTCATTCTTTGATTTTTGTGAGCGAAATTTTCTTTTCTCAGAAGCTATGCTGGATTACTTCAGTACGATTCGTACGATGTCGATGAAGTCTGTCCCATCAGCTGATAAAACGGCGATGGCTAATAGCACATACTTCATCAGAATACAGGACATCCAGAACCTTCCTATGAAACTTACAGCTAAAGAGATCGCCCGCGGTCAGGAAGATGGGAGTATCAGACCAGAGGCCGATGCCATGCTCCATACCATCCAAGGGTGGACGATGGTGATCGGCTATATCAAGTTACTTTCTGCTACAGGCTCTAATCAGTCACCATTACTCAATGTAGATCTGAAGTCATTGAAGGAGTTGAGCCTTTCACTTTGTGAGACAGCCTTGGCTGTCAAATAGCTAGCAATCGAACTACTAATGGCCAATTCTCTTATCATGAGGTTAAAGTAATCTCTACCTGACAAGAGAAACAATATCCTCAAGCCTATACTAGTTTTATACCCACAACTACAGATAGCCTATAGATCGCATATATTCTACCCTTTCTCACTTACGTAAATAGAAGACCTATGAAAGCGGTAGAATCTGTCATTCTTTTTGTCTCCCTAGTCACTATCGGTGCATGTATCGACGAGGATCTGTCTCAGATAGAAGACCAAAACACAATAGAAACTGCAGTATTTCCTTTGGTTGATCAGGAGTTGTGGTCTCACTTTATTGCTTTTGAAGACGCCGCTGAAGATCGTGGCTTTAGGGTAGACCTCAGTGCCACACAGATCAGAGGCACGATAGAAGAAATCCATGAAGATAATATAGCCGGTACCTGCTCCTTTGGAGGACGAACCAACTTTCGTGATGTCGTTATAGATGAGTCTTTCTGGGATAACTCTTCTCAGCTTAGTCGGGAGTATATCGTGTTTCACGAGTTAGGTCATTGTTTTCTAGGGCGTGATCATGAAGAAGCTTGCCTTGCTAATCGAAGCTATGCCAGTCTCATGAGGAGTGGTTTAGGGAGTTGTCGAGATAATTACAACTTCTCAACCAGAGATTACTATCTCGACGAGTTATTCGGTGTTCTGACACCATAGGTTACCTTATTGGCGCATATGCTGTAGTCAAGCAGACTTACTGACTAATTACTCTAGATTATCTAATATGTAGTGTTTTAGGGACTCAAAGGTGCGTGCGAGCACCATATATTTGTCGGTAGCGCGCTTGAGGCGCCAATTTTTGAGACATCATCTACAACTTATTGGCGTGTACGACAATTAGGTTTGATGTAATTTTAACCTCAAGTAAAGTTTTCAGCTATGGCAGAATATGTAAGTGTAGATCACCTCAAGTTTTTACTCAGCGAGGTGCATGATATAAACGAAGTCTTGGGATTGGAGAGATTTCAAGATTTTGATCAAGAAAGTATCGAACTACTTCTTGATTCCACCAAGACTTGGTCTGACAAAGAACTATTTCCGTACGTGGTAGAGATGGACAGACATGGAGCGAAGTACGACAATGGTACGATTACGTGTCACCCGCAGGTCGAACGTGTGATGCAGACCGCTGGCCAGAACGGATACATCTGTAGTCACTTTGATTATGATCAAGGCGGTTCGCAGACGCCACATATGGTTAACATAGCAGCTAACTTCATCACCACAGCAGCTAATAGTTCTGCTGTTGGATATATAGGACTTACTGCAGGAGCTGCTGGACTTATAAGATCCTTTGGATCTAAAGAGCTCTTCGATACTTACGTACCTCACATGATGGCAGGTAAGTGGGGTGGTACGATGGCCCTGACTGAACCTCAAGCTGGCAGTTCACTTTCTGACATAACATCATCGGCAAAAGACAACGGTGATGGCACCTACTTGATCGAAGGGCAGAAGATATTTATCTCATCTGGAGAACATCAATGCGCAGAGAATATCGTACATCTTGTACTTGCCAGAATAGAAGGTGCTCCAGCAGGTACTAAGGGCATCTCTCTTTTTGTAGTTCCTAAAAAAAGAATCACTGATGCTGGTCTAGAGTCTAATGATGTCTTTTGTGCAGGAGAGTTTGAGAAGATGGGCCAACGAGGATATGTGACTACCCATCTCGTTTTTGGAGATAAGCAAGATTGTAGAGGCTGGTTAGTTGGAGAAGCTAATAAGGGTTTGAAATATATGTTTCAAATGATGAATGGCGCACGACTCGAAGTCGGCCTAACAGGAGCCGCCATAGCTTCTGCTGCCTATCAAGCTTCTCTTCAGTATGCCAAGGAAAGGCCACAAGGCAGAAAACTAGATGGATCAGGAGGGAAAAACCTCAACGCCGGACAGACTTTGATCATCAATCACCCAGATGTCAGAAGAATGTTGATGCTCCAAAAAGCAGTTGTAGAAGGAAGTTCTAGCCTGTTGATTTTATGTGGTAAGTATCTTGACATATCTCACAATACGGATGATGAAGCAACAAAAGAAAAGTATCACTTACTGTTAGAGTTGTTGACACCGATCGCTAAGACATATCCTTCAGAGATGGGTAATATCTCTATAAGCAACGGCATGCAAGTATTAGGTGGATATGGATTTACTACTGACTTTCCGCTAGAGATGTACTACAGAGACGTCCGTATCACTGCGATCTATGAAGGGACTACAGGTATCCAATCTCTTGATCTTCTTGGACGCAAAATGACTATGCATAATGGCGCCGCAGTGCAACACCTTGTTGCTGAAATGAAGACTACTATCGGTGCTGCGATGACATATGACGACCTTCAACCATACGCTGAGAAGCTAGGTGGACTAATGAAAGAGACCGAGCAGGTGCTGGGCCACCTCATGGGATTTGCGCTCAATGGAAAGTACGAGGAGTTTTTGGCGGATGCGACCATATTTATGGAGTACATGAGCAACATTGTGATTGCTTGGCAGTGGCTCGAGATGGCTACTAAGGCAAAGCAGGCCTTAGTTACTGGTAATACAGTCAGATCACAGGATTTTTATGAAGCACAGATTCACACGATGAAGTACTTTTTCAAGTATGAATTGTCTAAAACTCGAGGTCATTTTGAAACTTTATTGGACCCACAGAGATTAACTATAGTGG
>CAYYBR010000124.1:0-12168 GCA_964470035.1 uncultured Saprospiraceae bacterium | reverse complement strand
GAAGGAAGGCCTCACCTAAAAACGCTCGATGCAGTTCTGTACTATCTATTTCCATCTGATGACTAATCACATGAGCTATATCACCGAGAGATCTGCCATGACTAATAACAAGATTAACTGGTTCTTGCACTCCTGATCTCAGATGAGAAACCAAGTCTTTGTTGCTTAGATTAACATCTATCTTGTATCTCCCTGACTTCACCTTGTTATACTTCATCAAGCGCGCTACTTGCTCAAAAGAAGCCTTATCTCTGATGACGGAGGCCGTATCCAACGCATGAACTACATCTTCAAACAAAGATCCTGATGGAATATGTATGATTTTTTCACTTTCGTGAATGGTATTCACGCCATAAATCTTCCAACCTAGAAAACCTACAACCAAAGAACCTATTACTCCAACTATTAGAATGCCAAGTAGTATCTTCCTCACGAGCTTCCTTTTACATCTACTTTTGAAAAACAGGTTTTTCATCGACCATCTTCATCATGATTTGCATCCCATTCTCAATCCTATGCTTGATCTTAACTGTTTCTAAAAAAGAGTCATTCGACCAGTTCGCAAGTAATAAGTTTACTCCAGTACCATCATCGATGAACATAATCGGTCTACCAATAAAATTGAAAAACTCGCTATTGGACTGAATACTGAATAATCTTGGCTCTACCTGCTCATCGTCATCCAGAAGCATAAGAAAACCATCCTGATCAGAATAATGATATATCCCACCACCTACCGTCTCAGTATATACCCCATAGCTGTAGGTAAAGTCTTTCTCAAACTTAGCCCACTGTCCTCTGAATGAATCGGGACCTACCCTTCTTCGTAAATTCGCAAAGCCATATGGCGCGACAAAATTGTATGTAAGATCAAAAAGATCTGTCTGTAAATTTTCACGTCGAAGGTTGATGACTTCTTCAAATTTTGATCTTATTGTCTTTAGATCATCACCTTCATTCGCTTTCGGGAGATTAAATGGAAAATTTATTTTCTGCTCATAGGTTCCTCCAGTTATAGCCTCACGCTGTGGTTCCGAGGTTGTACTCCCCGTGCCTCCTCCGCAGCTATAGAGTAGAATCGTCATGATGATAAATATCCTGTACATATGGCCTTACTTTTTAGGTTGGGTGGTGAGTGGAGATAATTTTATCTGGATCCCATTATTGACATTATATTCATGTAGCCCCGCGAGCGCTATAGCTCTTCCATTAGCCTTGGCACGCCATACTTTTGGCTCTTGTTCAAAATCCGAATCTAACATGTGTAAAGTCTCATCATCTAATCTAAAGTGATACTGCCCAGATCCTAGTTGTCCTTCATAAATACCATATCTGTAGGTAAAATCATCTTCAAACTTGATCCAATATCCTTCATAGTAGCCATCGCCGTGAACGTCTCTTCCATTCACGACAGCTTCTGGATACCAATATGAACTTGTAATAATAGAAAGAGCTTCTGGTTCATTTTTGACTCTATCACTGATCTCCGCCATAGCTCGGACGCGGATCTGCTCTAGCGACTTAAAACTACCACCCTTCTGTATACTTATCGGAAAAGCTTTATCTGAATCTATAAAGTTTTGTTTTTTCACAGATTTTTGGCTGCCCACGTTATCATGCGAAGAAGACGGACTACTATCACTTTTACAAGCTGATAGCATCATAGCGCTTACGCAAATGACGGACCAGAAGGTATACTTCATATTATCAGTTTTAACTCTCAGTATTTTTGGTATCATATCTTGTGTTTGATAAACAGATCTAAGTGATATGTCATTGTCCAAGGCGGTCGGCAAATTTATCGAAAAAGAAGAGCTTTTCTTAACTAGTCACAAACTGCTTGCAGGAGTCAGTGGTGGCTTGGACTCTATGGCTATGCTCCATCTTCTTCATAACGCAGGCTTTGACATAGTGGTCGGACATATAAACTATCGGCTCAGAGGAGAAGATAGTGACTTGGATGCTCAACTTGTAGAAAGCTATTGTAAGGCTCAGGAGATCCCATTTAGGTCATATGTCTTAACAGAGCAAGAAGTCAAAGATTTAAAAAAAGGCAATCTCCAAGAGAAAGCTCGCACCTTAAGATATAAGTGGTTTCGAGGGCTCCTCGATCAAGAAAAGTGTGAATACCTGTGTATAGCTCATCACCAAGACGACGTCATGGAGACCTATCTCTTACATGCACTCAGAGCCTCAGGATTGCGCGGGATGAAATCTATACAGCCGAAGTCCGCTAAAATAAGAAGGCCCCTATTATTTACTACTAAGGAAAAGATCAAAGAGTATGTAAGTCAACATGCTTTACCCTATAGAACTGATGGCTCTAATAAAGACTCTACATATGACAGAAACTTCCTGAGAAATGACGTTGTCAATATGCTTAAAGAACGATGGCCACAAACATCAAAAAGCATATATACTTCGGCTCGTAATCTTAGTAAAGAGCATCAACTACTTACGGATTTAGTGGACGAACAACTCCGCCCCTTTATCTCTTGGCAGGATGATATCATGAGTATAGGTCCGCTCTCGAGATTTGTGGAGGTAACAACACAAGTCAGCACCTTGCTTTTCTATGGCATCCATGAGTTTGGATTTAACAAAGGCCAGATAGATGATGTGATCTTGCGCAAGGATACATCTGGTAAAACTTGGTTTAGTTCTTCCTACCTCATGACTATAAAGGATGATCATATCATGATATGTCCAAGGACGGAAGCTGACATACTTGTTGTAATGGATGAACCCGGAAAGTATTCATTTCCGAAAGGGCAACTTAATCTAAGCATAGTCGGAGATAAAAAATCCGATACAACAGAGAGCATAGAATATCTAGACTACTCCAAGGTGAAGTGGCCACTCACCTGTAGGATATGGGAGCATGGCGATCATATGATACCACTAGGCATGCTTGGAAAGAAAAAACTGATAAGCGACATCTTAATAGATCGGAAAGTAAACGTGTTGGAAAAGATGGATCAACTCGTATTACTTGATGTAGACAAAGAGATCATCTGGCTGATCAATCATCGTCTATCAGAGACTGTCAAGTATACCAATCAATCCGACCGATACCTCAAGCTGGAGTGGATACAGCAGTAAGAAGCTTGTTCTCAAAAAAGTCCGTTAGAGCTTGCTTAGGGATATGGTGTTTCCCTGGCCAAGAACTTATCTCAAGGTCTATCTTATTCTTCTCAAGAATATCTTTAATAGAAGTGATCGTCTCATCATTTATAAAGCGATCTTCTTTGCCGTAGTGAAGGAACATATCTATATCACTGAAGTAATCTTGTAGATGTATATAGCTTATGTCTTCTGGGATCCATCCTGCCCAATTTACGACTGCATCTACCCTCGGCTGTGAGGCATGAAGCCAACGCCATACTGTAGCGCAACCTTGAGAGAATCCAAAGAAAATAATCTTAGTCTGCTGATTAACATGACTGCAGTAGCGGTGATATAGCTGATCTAGATAACTGACAAAAGACTCTATCTCGTCAAATCTATGGCGCTTAGTCATCCAACAGGCTACAGGTTCATTATCCTTGTGCCAGTAAAAGGCATTCAACCCTTCTGGACAGATCACAAACTGGCTTTGGGGATCTATCCAATCAAACTTGCCGGCCATATATTCTGACGTCTGACCATAACCGTGCAAAGCAATAATTATGGTCCTCGTGCTTTTAGTTAACTCCCCGACAGTATGATAATGAGCCATCGTCTCCACAGCCATAGACTGTGGTATGATAAGAGGTGTATGATCCATGTAGAGTTGCTTAGCTAAGAGCTTTTGCTAGCTCTCTTGAAAAACCCTAATATAGTCTACTTCCATGGTCTGCGGAAATACCGTGGTATCATCAGGGTTTCCTGGCCAGTTTCCTCCTACTGCTACATTGAGGATAAAAAAGAAGTCCTGATTAAATGGATAAGCAAAACCTTGTGTAGTTACATTATCAATCTCGTGAAACAAAGTTTCATCGACATACCACTGTATAGAGTTTTGCTTCCAAAGAATGGTAAACACATGAAACCTCTCCGCAAAATCCTCTCTTATATCGAATCTTCTAGAACTAGACCGACTTCCTTCCCCTGCACGCCCCCAATGAGCGGTACCATGAGAAGTACTTGCCTGATGTCCTACAAGTTCCATGATATCTATCTCACCAGAAGCGGGCCAGCCCACTTCACTGATGTTCACTCCAAGCATCCAGATCGCTGGCCATATACCTTGTCCCCTTGGCAATCTAGCTCTTACATCGATACGCCCAAACTCAAACTCTCTTTTATCCTGTGAGATGATACGTGAGCTCGAAAAGGGAGCTTCAGGACGCGCCGTTATAGTCATGATCCCGTCCGCTACAGTAAGATTCTCTTCACTGTCAGAATAGATTTGCAACTCGTTGTTACCCCAACCACAGATACCTTGAGCGCATCCATCTCCTATCTCAAAAGTCCAGCTACTTTCGTCTAGTACATCCCCATCAAATTCATCTGACCATGTTAGGTTGTATCCATCTAGAACACTCGCGGTCACGTATCCATCTCCCTCATCATTAACAGCTACATCGTTATCTGTGATGGTGACTATGCCCGTTGTATTGCCAATAGTAGCTCCTTGTGGTTGCCGTAAGAATACATCAAAGGTTTCTTCGATTTCTTTGTCAGTATCCACAAGGATGGGGACATCTATCCTGGCTGATGTAGAACCTGCAGGAAAACTTACCGTACCTTCTGAGGCCATAAAATCAGCTCCGGCAACCGCCGTCTTAGAGACTGTCGTGAAACCCACACTTACTTCATCGCTGGCCGCAACATCTAAAGTTAAATTAAGAATAGCCGTAGACTCTTCTTGGCCTTCGAGTACTCTAGCATTCAGGATCGTTATCTCCGGGAGATTAGCCGTAGGTGTAGGCCCTGTGGGCATCCCACCAGACCCATCATCTCCACATGAGATCATCAAAAAAGCTAAGAGTACTAATTGATACATACCTTTCATATGATGTTATTTCTCGACTTCAATATTAAGCAATAACGCGATTAGCCACGAAAGCTTTTATCCAAGTATTTTGAATTTATGCATTACGTCGGTTTTTTGTCCGCATGCCGCATGTTGTAAATAGTAGTTGATTGGTAGAGTTCACCAGGTCTAAGAAGTGTAGACGGGAATGAGGTTTGATTTGGGCTATCAGGAAAATGCTGTGTTTCAAGACAAAGTCCTGATCTTTTTTGATACAACACGCCTCCTTTACCAGCAAAAGTGTCATCTAGAAAATTAGCTGTATAAAGTTGCAATCCAGGTTCGGAAGTGTAAATCCTTACTTCTATGCCGGTGATAGGTTGTGATACAACTGCAGCAGCTTTCTCCAAAGAAGACTCGTCCAAAACAAAGTTATGATCATATCCTCCGCCCCAGATAAGTTGCTCTTCTGCATCATTGATACGATCACCTATCTTATGCGGAGACCTAAAATCAAAAGCGCTATTTGACACACTCACTAACCTTCCTGTAGGTATCAGGTATTTATCTACTTCTGTATACTCACTGGCATTGATCTGTAGCATATGATCGTAGATATGACCAGATTGATGACCTCCAAGATTGAAGTAGGTATGACTTGTAAGATTTACGAAAGTGGGCTTATCTACTTGAGCTTTGTAGTCTATCCTAAGGCTCCCGTCCATCTCAAAGGTATAGGTGACCTCGACATCTAAATTACCAGGATAACCTTCCTCTCCATCAGGGCTGAGGTAACGCATGACCAATATAGCGCTAGTCGGTTCAGCTGCATATCGGACAACCTCCCATACCACCTTATCGAATCCTCGTTGCCCACCATGAAGATGATTCGGACCATTATTCGTGGCAAGATGGTACGTCTTACCACCCAACTTAAATCGACCATGCGCGATCCTGTTACCATATCTCCCGATGATGGCACCAAAGTAAGGATGGTCCATCATATAGGTTTTTAGTGAATCAAATCCTAGCACCACATCTTGTAATCTTCCATGCCGATCGGGCAAGATCCACGACTGTATGATACCACCATAATTGGTGATGCTGATTTGATGTCCATCTGTCCCACTCAAGGTAAATAGCTCGATAGGCTCATCATCAATATATCCGAAGATGGATCGATCTATAGTCATGGCTTCTTTTTTCTCTAACACCTTAACTTCTCTATTCCTACAAGCCCCCTCTCTACCCAGTAAAGTAAATGAGAATACCGATGATAACGGCTACAACAAAAACAGACGCAAGTATGTCTGGTAGCCCGTAACTTAACTTATTAGCCGCCTTATCTTCTTTAGAAAGTGTGGCAAATGTTAGCCCTGCGAGTTGTGCTTCAGAAGGCCTTTTTCCAAGCGAGCTCACTACAACATGGATAAGTAGGCATATAACAAATATGACAATCGCAAAATGAGAAAAAGGTATCGCAGCCACACTACCCAAAAAGCCTGTGAAAGTTTGTCCCGTGAAGGTAGTAATCGTATCAAGCGTAAGTCTGAAAAGTCCAATACCAATACCTATATAAAGTGTGGCCATAGCTCCATTAGCATTCATGCGTTTACTGATTATACCTAGCAAGAATATAACTGTGATCGGTGGAGCGATGTATGATTGAACAGATTGCAGATAATCATATAGAGTGCCAGGTGCATTCTTCATAACTGGTATCCATGCAAAGCCTAGGATGACAATGATGGCCGTGGCTATCCTCCCTGTAGAAACCAATGATGTCTCTGAGGCTGCTGGCTTCAACTTTTTATAGATATCCATAGTAAAGAGAGTCGAACATGAGTTAAACACCGAAGCTAAAGAACTCATGAGCGCAGCAAGGAGTCCTGCTGCTACGAGACCCCTAAATCCCGCAGGTAGTAAAGTCTTAACCATAACAGGTAGCACTTCATTAGGGGATTCATATGTGAGTACACCGTTTTTTGAAAGCGCAAAAGCTACCATCCCCGGAACTAAAAACAGAAAGACGGGAAGTATCTTTAGGAGTCCACCCCAGATAGCACCTCGTCTGCCTTCTTTGAGATCCTTAGCACTCAGCACTCTTTGCACGATATATTGGTCCGTACACCAGTACCAGATCCCAACTATGGCACCTCCGAACACCATACCTGTCCAGGGATACTTTGGATGATCAATCGGTTTCCACATGTTAAAATGTTCGCTTCCTACTATATCTTTTAGACCTGACCATCCTCCTATACTCTCATGATGAAGACCTATCCAAGTAACCGCAAATGCACCTGCAATCAAAACAATAGTCTGTAGCGCTTCTGTATATACTAC
Organism: uncultured Saprospiraceae bacterium; assembly: GCA_964470035.1. GTDB lineage: Bacteria > Bacteroidota > Bacteroidia > Chitinophagales > Saprospiraceae > JAJRXG01. The sequence goes on along the minus strand of CAYYBR010000124.1, from coordinate 4,865 downwards.
TGCTCTCATACCTCCAAGAATGGTATATACACCCGTCACCGCAAGTGTCATAAAAGCTCCAGTCCAGAAATCAATACCTAAGAGCGCTTGAAAAACAATGCCGCCAGCATATATCGAAACAGACACTTTGGTCAGAATATATCCTAATAGTGAAACAACCGATAGGAACCATCTAGCTCTGGCGTCGTACCTGCGCTCTAAAAACTCTGGCATGGTGAAGACGCCACTTCTAGCATAAAAAGGTAAGAATACCCAGCCTAACAAGAGCACTATCCAAGCGTGGAGTTCATAATGAGCTAAGGGCATACCGCTCTCTGCTCCTGCCCCAGCCAAACCCACAACATGCTCTGACCCGATATTAGATGCAAAGATGGAAGCACCTACTATGAACCATCCTACGTTTCGACCTGCAAGAAAATAATCTTCAGCATTTTTATTTCTCTGAGCTATCACCCACCATGCAATACCTATCAGCAGAATAAAATAAAGGGCTATAACTATCCAGTCTAAAACTACAAGTCCTTCCATCCTAGATTTTTCGTTTTGATTAAAGTAAGAAACAAACTTTTTCTGGGAATCATTACTTTGCCGCTATGACTCAACGCCCTCTTGCAGAAAGGATGAGACCTCAAACCTTAGATGACTATATAGGTCAGCAACATTTGGTGGGCGAAGGTTCCGTCATCAGATCGAGTATAACCAATGGTCAACTACCATCTATGATCTTATGGGGTCCTCCTGGAGTCGGCAAAACTACCTTAGCGCGACTCATCGCCAATGAGATGAAACGCCCCTTTCATATACTAAGTGCAGTACACAGTGGGGTGAAGGATGTGAGAGAAGCTATCAAGAAAGCAGAAAGTCAAAGATTCTTTGATAGTGCTGCTCCTATATTATTTATCGATGAGATCCATCGGTTTAGCAAGTCTCAACAGGACTCACTGCTCGGTGCTGTGGAAAGTGGTGCGGTTACTCTTATCGGTGCGACTACTGAAAATCCTTCATTTGAAGTGATCACTGCCCTGAGGTCGAGATGCCAGATATATGTCTTAGAGATGATCAACAAAGAAGATCTCAAGACTATCATGAATCGAGCCATCAGGCAAGATGAGTGGATAAAGGGTCTTGATATTTCTATAGAAGAAGATGACCTGCTGCTCAACTATGCCAATGGAGATGCGAGAAGATTACTCAACACCATCGAACTTCTTATCAATCAGAGATCATCAGATGCCATCACCATCACTAATGCTCTTGTCAAGCAGACTCTACAAGGCGATGTACTTAATTATGACAAAACAGGTGATCAGCACTATGATACGATATCTGCATTTATCAAGTCTGTAAGAGGAAGTGATCCTGATGCAGCCATCTATTATTTGGCACGAATGATCATCGGAGGAGAAGACCCCATCTTCATCTGTCGCCGGTTGATCATATTAGCTGCTGAAGATATCGGTCTTGCCAATCCAAATGCTCTTTTGATTGCCAACGCTTGCTTTGAAGCAGTACATAAGATAGGACTTCCCGAAGGACGGATACCTCTTGCTGAAGCGACTATTTATCTAGCTACTTCTCCCAAAAGCAACAGTGCCTACAAAGCGATCGGTGAGGCCATGGCTGAAGTACAAAAGTCTGGCAATCTGCCCATCCCACTTCATCTGCGAAACGCTCCTACAACCATGATGAAAGATATGGGATATGGTAAAGGCTATGTCTACAGCCATGAAGAGGAAGCGTCGGAGGACTATCATCATCTACCTAAAGAAATCAAAGACTTGACCTTTTACCATCCCAAAAACCTCGGAGCCGAAGCAAAGATTTCTAAAGCCATGGAAGAGCTTAAGAAAGCTAATAGCTCTTAATCAACACAAGATAGACTCGATGAGTATCTTTGTATAAAATGAAGAAGGAATGTCGGGTAATGTCTTGGGCAAAATATTTCGCATAAGCACATATGGAGAATCCCATGGTGTCGCTGTAGGTGTTATAATCGATGGCTGCCCCGCAGGAGTAAAAGTAGATCTTGAAGATATACAACGAGAACTATCAAGACGAAAACCTGGACAGTCCTCGATAGTGACTCAGAGAAAAGAAGAAGATCGTGTTGAGTTGCTATCAGGTGTCATGGAAGGCCTGAGCACAGGTACTCCTATCTCGTTAGTAATCTACAACAAGGATCAAAAGTCAAAAGATTACGATCATATAAAAGATAAGTTTCGTCCCTCTCATGCCGACTTTACTTATCAATCCAAGTATGGCATAAGAGATTATCGTGGTGGTGGGAGATCCTCTGCAAGAGAAACTGTTGCACGAGTAGCTTCAGGAGCGATAGCCAAAGAGTTTTTAAGACTTTACGGCATAAGCATACATGCCTTTGTGTCTCAGGTCGGTCATCTTTCGTTGGAAAGAGATATTTCAGATATTGGATACAATCATATTGAGAATAATATCGTGAGATGTCCAGACCCAGAACTTGCCGATCAGATGATAGCTTTTATAAAGGAAGTGAGGAAGGATGGAGATACCATAGGAGGTAAAATAACGTGTGTCATAGATGGTGTACCTGTCGGGCTTGGAGAACCAGTCTTTGATAAGTTACACGCTGATCTTGGAAAAGGCATGCTATCTATAAATGCTGTCAAAGGGTTTGAATATGGCTCAGGCTTCGATGCTATCACGATGAGAGGTAGCGAACATAATGACATATTTCGCAAAGATGGAGATCAAGTAAAAACCACAAGTAACTACTCGGGAGGAGTCCAAGGAGGTATATCTAATGGTATGCCTATAACCTTTAATGTTGCCTTTAAACCCGTAGCCACATTAATGAAAGATCAAGAATCTGTGGACAAGGATGGTCAAAGTGTAGTTATAACTGGCAAGGGCCGACATGACCCTTGTGTTGTGCCTAGAGCAGTACCAATCGTCGAAGCAATGGCAGCTCTCACAATAGCTGATCATCTGTTGCGAAGCCGATCTAACAAGGCGAGCCTTTCTTAATTATCACTCGGAAGATGATGTGGATTGTTGGTCATTAACTTGTTCGATAATTTCTTCGACTATATTCTCTAGTGAAGATATCTTACCAAACTCCTTTCTAAAGTTGATACCGAAGCCATATCTCTGTCGTCGAGTAGCCACGGTATAGTCATAGTCAAAGTTGCCATAGAAGCGCAGCTTCAACTTTCTATCTTCTGTTATAAACCAATCAAGGGAGAAGTCTCCAGTTACGAAGTTGTCTGCTTGTCCAAACTGATCACGCACATAGTTTCCACCCAGATTAAGTACAAACTGATCATTTCTGAAGTAATTACGCAAGTTCAATTGAAACTCTTCAGGGACTACATCTAGAGATTGCCCTACCGGCAATGCCTCACTTTGTGCCAAGCCTATCTCAAAGTCGATGGCTGAGATGAAATCATCGTCACCTAGTTTACTTGTGAGATAATCACTGAAGATATTAGAAAGCTGGCTCGTCAAAAACTGAGTGACCGTATTGGCAGTTGTCTGTCCATATACACCTATAGGAATCTGAGAAAACCCGTTGTTGTCCGGTAAGAAGTTATTGAATATGAGCAACCCTACAACTTGATTGTTTATTCCATTCTCAGTAGCTTTCAGGGTGTTTACCTTGCTCTGAGCGAACGTTCTAATCTCACCTGTGAGGTTTGGAAACTCAATGTCAAAGTTGATATCTGGATTAAAAAGAGGTCCAGTAAGTGTCAACTGAAGATCTACGACTCTTCTGGCCGTAAGATCATTTTCGTTGATGACATTAAATTCTCTTAAGAGGTTGTCAAGTGGAGCCCTAAGGCCTGGATAAACGGCTGTTACATCAAGGTTAGCATTATACGGATCTCCCGACCATGTTACCTTTCCACCACTTTGTATATTAAAGGGCTTTGCGATGAGGTTATATGCTGTAAACAGATATTCTCCCTCGATCACATCATAGTCTCCATAGACAGTGAAGTCTCCATCTCTTGTCACGTTCAGTTGTATGCTTCCCTCTCCTGTACCTACAAGTACGTTGTCCGTTAACTCGTCGTAGATGATGGATACTTTAGCGTCTCTTGTAAAAGTAAGGGCCATCTTAAAGTCTACTCCTTGCTTCTTGAGAAGGTCTACAAGGGTTTGTGCATCAACTTGTTCTGTACTGTCAATGTCTCCATCAAGGATGATAAACGATTCGTCATACACATAGGACGAAGAGGCCAGTGGTACATATAGATGCGATAAGTTCTGAAGTTCAGCATTGACTTCTATGTCTATGGCGTCAAAGGGGCCGTCAAAGCTCATTTCTATTGCTCCTACCCCAGTACCGTAGTACAGAGGATTGTCTTCTATAGTCGTACTTAACCCTATAAATCGGTCAGACTGTATCGTAGCATCTGCCTTGATATCAGCAAAGAAGTTGTGCCTTAGTCCTCCATCTATAACTGCGACATTGTCCATAGCATCTATGATCTCAGTGCCTGTCAGATCGATAAAGGTTTTGGATATCTTTATTCTTTGATCTTGCATGCGATAGAAGGCTCCGATGAAATCTATTTTGACTCCACCATTCTTCACTATTCCTTCTCCGCTCACGTCAAGATCATTCAATGGTCCAAATATCCTCGCCTCTATGTCCGTAGTTCCTTCGGTATCCGAAATACCGTCATCGATAATATACTCGAAGAAACTCATCGGATAATCTTCTATCCTGATGCTAGTTTCAAGCTCTTTTTTATCCACATCTACGTAACCTTGGACATAGAGATTTTGTGTATCCTTTTCTATTCTTACATTGACATCGATCTTGTTGTTGTCCTGTTCTGCTCTCTTTGCATTGATCTTTAATACTCCAAAGTCATCACCGT
>CAYYBR010000123.1:0-12342 GCA_964470035.1 uncultured Saprospiraceae bacterium | reverse complement strand
GGATCTTGACTATATCCACTACTGGTGGGTCAACCTCGCTAATGCACTCGCCATCGTGTTCTTAGGATTTATGGCATATAGAGTGGACTTAGCAAGGTTGCACGAGTTGACATGGGATGTCACTCCAGCGCAGGAAGAAATCCATCCAAAGCAGATGGCGCAGTATGAAAAAGGGCTCGCTAAGATCGAAGCATGTATAAGGTCTAATGAAGCGCACCTCAATCCTGACATGAACCTAAAGGACTTGGCTCATATGACTGGATATACTACTCATGAGATATCAGAGCATATCAACCAAGGACTGGGGATCAACTTCAATGAGTACATCAACCAATACAGAGTTGATGCTGTGAAGATGGCGCTCAAGGACCCAGAGAAGTCCCACCTTTCACTCGTAGCTATTGCTATGGATAGTGGATTTAACAGCAAGGCCACCTTTAATCGTGTCTTTAAAAAGATAACCGGCCAATCTCCTAGTCAATACAGGTCTTCTTAACCTTTTTGAGGCGACTCATATCATGATATGAGCCGTCTTAGTCCCTTATGAGTCGTGTTTGGGCTGGTTACTACTGCACATTTGGATTGTTAATAGCGGAGACGCTGAGTAATTCATCTAATTCAAAAAATAACACGTTATGAGAAGAGTAGTACAGATCATCATAGGATTCTACCTGCTGATAGGAAGCATCGATGGACAAATCAAAGGAGATGGTAACATCATCACAAAGCAGATAGAAATCGCATCCATCGATCACTTAGACATCAGTCTATATGCCAAAATAGAAGTAGACATGTCACAACCAGTTGGTATGACTATGACAGCAGATGCTAACCTGTTTGAGCATATCGACTATGAAGTCTTAGATGGAAGATTGGAGCTAAGTCAGAAGCAATGGATACGGCCTAGCGAGGATATCATTATTAAGATTGGAGCACCAGATTTATATAAGATCCAGCAAGGCACACATGAGACAGTGATAGTGAAAGGTATAGATAGAGATGTATTTAATGCAACTGCTTTAGTTGGAGACATCGTCTTGATGGGTCGATGTAAGATCCTCTATGCTGGAGGAGAAGTAGGAGATATAGATGCGACAGGATTAGATGCAGAAGAGGTAGAAGTTAATCTCTGGAACTGGGGTAAGATCAAGCTGGATGCACCGAAGACCATCAAAGGCATAGTAAAGGATGATGGACAGATTATTTACGAAAGTGAAAATACAGAAGTCGATGTCCAGAAAAAGGGAGGGGGGAAAGTGATCAATAGGCTTAAGAAAGAAGTTGTTACTAATCCTGACGCGAGATTTATCAAGTTTAAGATTAAGAATAATTCCTTGAAGCGGATCAATGCTTACGTGCGAGGGCCTAAGCCAGATGGATCTTTCTTTAGCTACGGCTTTCCTATGCTACCAGGACAAGTCCGTAAGAAGGATTGGACAGTAGGAACGAAAGTCTTTAGAGTGACGAGATTAGGTATCAAAAAACTGCTCTTAGAGATCACAGAAGATGACGAAGGAGAAGTTGTCAAGATGTATGCGGATAGGTAGTATAGAAAAGCCCAGATGAATATCATCTGGGCTTTCATAAAATCTACAATACTTACTACCTCTTTCTATTTCTCTACCGAGACACTGAGTGATCTTATCTTATAGTCATCTCCTTCTCGATGTATCTTCATTTCGACCTTTGTGTCACTTCCTTCTTCGAAGGCGCCATCATTGATATTTGATATCATATAGAAATATTTGTCAAATACGTGGTCAGGCTGAGTCTTGCCGTTGACTTCCATCTTGTAGTTTTTGAAGACAACTTTATTTTTCTTTTTTGTTAGTAGTCCATCATTCTGTAATGCTTCTATAAGAGCTTCTTTATCTATATCTATTGCTGCTGGTGGAGCCGGTGGTGCTGGTGGTGCTGGTGGCGGAGGTAGTGCTTTAAAAGCAGGAGGTGCTGGCGGAGCAGGAGGTGCTGGCGGAGCAGGAGGTGCTGGCCATGCGCTACCATGGAGAGAGAAGTCTATCTCTTCGAGATTTTCTTGTATCTCAGACATCATAGCTTCGAGATCCTCAGAAAACTCTGTATCGAAGTTGGAGTGTAGGTCCTCGATAGCGTCAGCCCAGTCTTCGTCAAATATCTCTTCTGTCATCTCGGCTAACCGCTCTCCATATTCTTGCCACTCACCTTCGTGTTGTTGGAAGTAGCTTTCATATTTTTCTCCAAATTCTTCGCCCCAAGCTTCCATCTCTTCACCCCAGGCTTCCATCTCTTCTTCCCACTCTTCATCAAATGACTCGGCTAGCTGGATTCCGATGCGTTGTCCCCATGCAGCTATGCCGGATAGCGACCGTGCTAACTCTTCGTTGCCCTCATATGTGTTATGACCTTCTTCTTTGAGTTTTTGCTTGATTTCTTTGAGTCGTTGCTTTTCTGCTTTTACTTCTTCTTCGTATAAGCTCTTAAGACGAGACCGCTCAGCACTCATCTTTGCTTTGAGCTCCTTGCTCTTAGCTTTCATGATGGCTCGTTTTTCAATCATCTCAGCGCGTAGTCTTTCTACTTCTTCTTGAGGTAGTGTGTCGGTGAGTGATGCGACTTCGGAGAAAGTAAGCTTCTTGAGTTCATCTATGCTGACGACGTGGTCCTTGTCACGGTTAGTTCTGGTTCGTAAGAAAGGGATGGGATGTCTAGTAGCAACCTCTGCTATGTGGTCTTTTATCTGTGCTAGATCGGCCATCTTCTCTTTAACAAGTAGTTGAGACGTAGATGATGTCTCTGTTACATCAGATGTATCTGTACTTATCTGATGACGCTCTTCTTCTAGGGTGTCAGTAGATGCAGTAGCGGGTTGTACATGTTGTAAGGCTGCAGAAGTAAATAAGATCGTCCCTGTTACTAGGATAGCTATCATGCCTATGCGAGATCTCAATGAGTGTGTAGTAGTATGTAGATTGAGGATTCTCTGTACGCGATTCATGAGTTGAAATTTTTTATGAAATAGTGCTAATGATAATGTTGGATTTTGTCCTTGCCAGTGCTCTTCAAGTTTGACGAGTGTCTTAGCATACTGCACCCGATCTGGGTATATGCTGATGACCATGTCATCACAGATATGTTCTCTTTCGATCTTCACTTCCTTGGTAAGCATCCATACGACGGGGTGGTAGAAAAAGAGTGACTCTGTGAGCATGATGATGATGTTCTTTAGATAGTCATGCTGTAGGATATGTGTAGCCTCGTGGATGAGGATGGCTTCTACTTCTTCTGGGGTAAGCTGGTTGATAGAGGCGATAGGCAGGAGAATGATAGGCTTGATATGGCCTATGACCATCGGCACGCTTATGTGATGTGATACACCGATGACAGTTTTCACAGGTAGGTGAAGCGTCATCTTTATTTTTTCAAAAGTGGATACCACCTCGCTTGGTACTTGATAGGAGATATATCTCTTGAGATAGCTGATGCCTATCCAGCCCATCAAGACCCTGCTAGATAGGATGATGACCCCAAGTACCCAAAAGAGAGCTATATATACCCCGTACGTCTCTATCCAGTTGGACTCTGTCGTAGCAAAGGCTATAGACTGAAGTAGCTGACTGCTCAAGGCTGTTGCATCAAATCCGTTGGACAGTGGATTGGCGCTTACTTCTTCAGCCACATTAAAGCCACGCACCAAGTAAAAGGATAGTGTAAACAGTGCTGCTACCAAGCTAAGTCCGAGAGCTGATAGGTTAGCAGTGTAGGAACTCTTTGTAGATCGTGATAGGCGATGTCTTGTGATGAGCTTTATGGCGAGTGCTATCACTGGTATCTGCCAGAGGCTATGCAGGATCATGTAGCAGATGGCTTCTGTAGTCAGCCCTAGGGTATCCATAGTGTGTAGGTTGAACATATCTTACTTTTTCTCTAGATCTGAGATGAGTTTCTTAATGGCTTTGAGCTCTTTCTTGCTAGTTCTTTGATTGCCAAGAGCTTGCATCACAAGTGACATGGCAGATCCGCCAAAGGCACTATCTACAAATGCATCTAGTAGATCATTGCGAGCTTGATCTTTGGTGATGGCTGCTTCGTAGATGTGCTTGCGTTGAGAGGCATCTCTATCTACGAGTCCTTTCTCTGTCATGATCTGCATGAGCTTGAGGGTGGTGGTATATCCTGTCTGCTTGCCAGACTTCTCTTGCTCTTTGTTGATAGCGTCGTTCACTTGTCTGACGGTTTGAGCACCGTTTGCCCAGAGTATTTCTAGGATCTGTATCTCGGACTCTGTAGGTTTTACTTTAGCCATACTACGAATAATTTCGTATCAAATATATACGAATCAGTTCGTACTATGCAAGTCGGAGGAGATATTTTTTTCTTTTGACTCTCCAGATACTCGAATATCGCTAGTAGGGAGTATATGAGGATCTAGAAGATTATCTCTTTATTTACTGACTGCCTCTTGGTTATTTGTTTCGCCAAATCTATGATAAAACGACACTTATGGCGGAACAAAAATAATTTAGATCCGCCAAATCTATGGTAAAATGGCACTTATGGCGGAACAAAAATAATTTAGATCCGCCAAATCGACCATAAAATCGTACATTTGGCGAAACAAAATCATGGACTTAATAGGTAGGCATGAAGCTCAAGATAGACTAGATCGCAAGCTAAAGTCACCTAAGTCGGAGCTTATAGCCATCCTAGGTAGACGAAGAGTAGGGAAGACCTTCTTGATCAGAGAGGCGCTTTCTAAGCATCTAGCTTTTGATTATACAGGACTATATAGAGGTGACCTAGAGGAGCACCTAGAGCGCTTTGTGCGTCAGTTGTCCTCTAGCTTTAAGACAGTAGGAGATATCGAGACGCCTAAGAGTTGGTTTCATGCATTTGACTTGCTTGCATCTTTCTTACAGCGCAGCCGATCGAAGAAAAAGAAAGTCATCTTTCTGGATGAGTTTCCATGGTTAGCGACTAACAAGTCTAGATTTCTGACAGCCTTTACAGACTTCTGGAATAGCTTCGCTGCCAAGCGTACAGACTTAGTAGTCGTTATCTGCGGTTCATCTGCCTCTTGGATGATACAGCATGTCCTGCAGAATAAAGGGGGGCTTCATAACCGTGTCACAGAGCGCATCTTTCTCGAACCATTTACGCTAAGTGAGACTAAGGAGTTTTTACAGAAGAAGGGCATCCGTATATCAGATACTGATATCATACAGCTCTACATGATGGTCGGTGGGATACCGTTCTACCTTGATCAGATGGAGAAGGGAGAGAGCGTCACGCAGTTTATCGATCGGACCTGCTTTAGAAAGGGTGCGGTCCTGCGGACAGAGTATGATGAGTTACTGTCCTCACTGTTTGATAAGTCGGATAAGCATACTTCCATCATAGAGGTCCTGCAGAAGCACCCAACTGGGTTGACTCGTGATGTACTCCTCAAGAGGGCTAAGCTGAAGAGTGGGGGAGGTGCTACATCCATACTGCATGAGTTAGCGGCTTCTGGATTTATAGGTATCCAGACACCATATGGTAAGAGAAAGAAAGACCAGACCTATAAGCTGAAGGATCACTATACACTCTTCTATCTGAAGTATATAAGAAACTATAAGGCCGGAGCTCGTAACGTATGGACGAAGGTCGTCTCTAGTCCTTCTTTCAAGAGCTGGAGTGGACTTGCCTTTGAGCAGATCTGCTATGAGCACATCGATAAGATCTATGAAGCTCTTGGCATAGACGGGATACACGCCGAGCATAGCACATGGCATACAAGTGCTACCGAAGATTATCCCGGCGTACAGGTCGATCTGCTCATCGATCGCGCAGACAATGTCATCAATCTATGTGAGATCAAGTACGCTAGTAACCCTTTTGTTATCAAGAAAGACTATGCCAAGAAGCTACAGACGAAGGTGGCTGTCTTCGAGCAGCACATCCCCAAGAGAAAGGTCATCTTTCCTACGATGATCACTTCTTATGGACTAGTAGAAAATACACATAGTGGTTTTATACAACAGACTATAGAGGCTAAAGATCTCTTCTAGTGCTTGCTATATGCACCACTTTTGTTTCGCCAAATCTCACTTTTTACAGCACATTTGGCGAGACAAAATCCTTATCCTATCTCTATCACAAGATCATCTTGCTCCACTAAAGTCTTCTCCTTCAAGTAGATCTTCTTGACTATGCCATCCATAGGTGCAGTGATAGTAGACTCCATCTTCATCGCTTCGATGATAAAGAGTGGGGTGTCTTTACTGATCTCATCACCTTCCTTCACGATGATCTTCGAGAGGCTACCTTGTAGGGGTGCACCTATCTGATTGGCTCCTACTGCTTTGATATTTTTCTCCTGAGTATCATCGAGTGATAGATCCTTGATAAGGACAGATCTTACCGTACCATTGATCCTGAAGAAGACCATGCGGTTGCCGGACTTTCTGGGTGCATTGGTATTGAGATATTGGATGAGGATGGTCTTTCCTTTACTGATCTGTACCTGTATCTCTTCATTAAAGCCCAGCCCATAGAAGAATGCTGGCGAAGGCAGCTTGCTAGTATCTGCATACTTCTGCTGGTGCTGATAGAAGCCATCAAATACTTTAGGATATAACTCGTAGGAGATAAAGTCCTCCATGCTAGGTCGCTCAGGATACTTCTCTTTAAAGACTGCATAATCTTTGTCGAAGTCTACTGGCTCTAGATGCGCATTAGGTTTGTCGGTGAAGGCCTTGTCGTTTTTCAAGACCATACGCTGGAAGTCTTCTGGCCAACCCTCATCACGCTGTCCTAGCTCTCCCTTCATCAGTGATATCATACTATCTGGAAAGGCAAGGGTCTGACCTTTCGTCTTGATATCTTCTATCGTGAGATCGTTAGCGGTCATGAACATGGCCATGTCACCGACGACCTTACTAGACGGTGTTACCTTGACGATGCCGCCCAGCATATCATTGACAGCTTTGTAGTTTTGTTTGATGGTCTCGAACTTCTCTTCGAGTCCTAGACCTCTGGCCTGTGGTCTCAAGTTAGAATACTGACCACCGGGGATCTCATGGTCATACACTTCAGCAGTCCCAGCCTTCAGCTCCGTCTCAAATCCATAGTAATATTGTCTCACTGTCTCCCAGTAGTTAGCGTATTCATTAAGGCTTCGCAGGTCTATCTTGCGCTCGCGTTCATGTCCTTCGAGCATGGCTACGATCGAGTTGAAGTTAGGTTGTGAGGTAAGACCAGACATCGAGCTGATCGCTACATCTATGATATCGACCCCGGCTTCTATGGCCTTCATGTATGTCGTCGACTGTATCGATGACGTATCATGTGTATGTAGATGGATAGGTATATCGACGGCTTCCTTAAGATGTGATATCAGGTGATAGGCTGCCATAGGCTTTAGAAGTCCTGCCATATCCTTGATCGCTAGTATATGTGCACCTTCGTCCTCTACGGCACGAGCCATATCTAGATAGTACTGCAGATTATATTTGTTATCTCCTTTGGCTAGGACATCGCCTGTGTAGCAGATGCATACTTCGGCCAGCGCCTCTGTCTCCTTCCTCACCGTCCTGATGCTGGTCTTCATAGCTTCGAGCCAGTTCAGCGAATCAAATATCCTGAAGACATCGATACCTCCTTTGGCGGCCTGGACGATAAAGGCTTCGATCAGATTGTCGGGATATGCCTTATAGCCTACTGCGTTGGACCCTCTCAGCAGCATCTGTAGTAAGGTGTTGGGTAGATGGGTACGCAGTTTCTCCAGTCTCTTCCATGGACTCTCTTTCAAGAACCTCATGGCCACATCAAAGGTCGCTCCACCCCAGACTTCCATCGAAAAGAGGTCGGCGCCATGTGACTTACCATAACTCTCTGCGACTTTGATTAAGTCATAGGTGCGCATCCTCGTGGCGAGTAGCGATTGATGTGCATCGCGCATCGTCGTATCTGTGTAGTGGATCGCTTTATCTTCTTTCACCCACTGCGCGAACTTCTCTGGTCCTAGCTCTGTGAGTTTTTGCTTTGTGCCCGTAGGAGCTGTCTTGATGAGCGAACGATCAGGCACCTTGGCAGTGATGAGCTGCTTATCTAGATCTACTTTTTTGATGTCTTTGTTACCATTGACGATGACTTCACCGAGGTAGGTGATGAGCTTGGTGCCTCGATCTCTCCACTTAGGTGGAGAGAGTAACTCTGGATGCTCGCTGATGAATGGTACCGTCGCTTTGCCAGAGCGGAAGTGTTCATTTTTTAAGAGGTTGAGTAGGAAGGGGATATTGGATTTGACACCTCTGATCCTAAACTCTCGCAGCGTACGATGCATCCTATCTGCAGCTGTGCCAAGAGACTGGCCAGATGCTGTAACCTTGACAAGCATGCTATCAAAAAACGGACTAATCGTCGCTCCGGCGTATGCATTGCCAGCATCAAGTCGGATCCCAAATCCACTAGCACTGCGATAGGCGAGCAGTCGGCCGTAGTCAGGCTTAAAGTCATTACTTGGGTCTTCAGTTGTAATCCGACACTGCAGTGCTACACCTCTATAGCTGATATCTTCCTGCTTAGAGATGCCGATCTCGGGATGACTCAGAGGAAGTCCTGATGCGATAAGAATCTGACTTTTGACCAAATCAAACCCCGTGATCACTTCTGTGATCGTGTGCTCTACTTGTATCCTTGTATTTACTTCTATAAAGTAGATAGACTCTTCTTCATCTACGAGGAACTCTACTGTACCGGCATTTTGATATCCCACGCTTGCGCAAATATCTACCGCATACTGATGCAGAAGCTGTCGAGTGACTTCCTTGAGTGATGTGCTGGGCGCTACTTCTACTACTTTTTGATAACGCCGCTGTACAGAGCAGTCTCTTTCGAATAAATGGACGATCGATCCATGCAAGTCACCTAGGATCTGCACTTCGAGGTGTTTTGGATTACCTATAAACTTCTCGACGAATACTGCGGGATTACCAAATGCTGTCTTTGCTTCGCCAGAAGCTTCGAGGTAGGCTTTTTCTATCTCCTCCTCTTTCCTAACTACGCGCATGCCACGACCTCCACCGCCTGTGGCTGCCTTTAGCATCACCGGATATCCGATGCGCTTAGCTTCGCTCTTGAGTTCTGAGATATCTCCTATAGCATCCGGGCTCGCCTCGACTATCGGCACATTGGCACCTATAGCTGCTTGCTTGGCAGAGATCTTATCACCAAGCGCTTGCATGACATCTGGACTAGGTCCTATCCATGTGATGTCAGCATCTATGCATGCCTGTGCGAAGTCTGGATTCTCAGATAAAAAACCATAGCCGGGATGTATGGCGTCTATATCATTTGCGACAGCGATCTTGATGATCTCTTGTATATCGAGATATGGCTTGAGGGGCTCGTCATCGGGACCCACCTGATAGGCTTCATCAGCCTTGTACCTATGCAGGCTATACCGGTCTTCGTAAGTATAGAGTGCTATGGTGCGGATATTGAGTTCAGATGCCGCGCGGCAGATACGGATGGCGATCTCTCCTCTGTTAGCGACAAGGAGTCTTCGGATAGTCTTTTGTGATACCTCAGGCATGACGTACTAAGTATTTTATGAGCAGTTCTCGACCACAAAAGATGCTCTCTAACAATACTCAAAACTACAAAATAATCATTAGGCAAAATCATCAACTAAAGTCACTTGATTTAGAGAGAGTTTTCAGAATTATATTCTGGGTAATGCGGTATGCATAGTCAAATGTTGAGTGAATAGAGCTGTGGATTGGGAAAGCAAGAGGAAGCAACTAGCTCCATTATTTAGACTCCTTTTAGACTTACGGCCCCTAGAAAAGTAAACATATCGATCACAAAAGAAATTTATCTTAGGAATACAAAATCCACATTTGCCTTGAGCGATAGAATTATAAAGACTGTCCCGAGATGGGAGTCACTTACCAGAGCTTTTAAGTTTGTCGAAAATCCTATACCGGTTATCGACGAGGCCATACGGGCCTATGGAGAAACTTACTATACGAGGATTATCGGCGGACAGAAGATCGTCATGTCTCGCGAACCCGTCTTTGCACAGCACGTCCTTCAGAAGGGTAATAAGAAATACCAAAAGTCTAAGCTACAGACAGACTCACTCGGCAAATATGTAGGCCTCGGCCTGCTCACGGCCAATGGCGACTACTGGCTACGTCAGAGGAGGTTGATACAACCGGCATTTCATAAAGCAAAGCTGAGTGCGCTGGTCACTACCATGGATGAGGAGGTGACAGAGTTTATGGAGGAGCTCGTAGATCGAGTGACTACTCATCCCGATATCGATATCTCAGAGGCGATGATGGAGTTGACACTAAGAGTGGTCTCTAAGGCGCTCTTCAGTAGTGACATCGATACGAGTCAGATCTTAGAACTAGGTCGAACGATCAATGAACTCCAGCAGTATATCGTCAAAGATGTCAGGTTACCCATGTTTAGCTGGTGGCGAAAACTCAATGGTACAACTGCTAAAGCACAAAAGATCGCCAAGGAAACACGACAGATCTTATTAGATCTGATACAGGATAGAAGAAAGAGTGATCTTCAGCATGATGATCTCTTGGATATGCTACTCAACTCTACTTATGAAGATACAGGTGAGAGCATGACTGATATACAGATGCTAGATGAGGCACTCATCTTATACGTGGCAGGATATGAGACCACGGCTATGTCGCTGGGTTGGGCGATCCACGCGCTAAGAGAAGATCCCGAGATCACTACAAAGTTACAAGAGGCACTTCGAGATCATCCTGGACCTCATACGATGGAGTCACTGATGCATCCTGATTATATAACGCAAGTCATCGAAGAGACGATGAGGAAGTATCCGCCAGCTTGGATATTGGATCGGGTAGTCCTCGAAGATGATGTGATCGATGGCGTGCCTGTCCACAAGGGAGATTTAGTGGGTTTGTATGTTTATGGTACTCACCACAATCCTAACTATTGGGATGATCCTGCCAAGTTTGATCCAGACAGATTCGAACCTGAGAATAAAAAGAAGATGGCTTCATATGCGTATTATCCATTTGGTGGAGGACCGCGGATGTGTATCGGTTATCACTTTGCACTTCTTGAGATGAAGATAGCCTTGATTGAGTTTTTTAAGAGATTTTCTCTTCCAAGTCCGAGTCATCAGGAGCCTGAGTATAAGCCTCTCATCACACTGAAGCCTACTGAAAATATTAGAATGAAACTAAAAACAAGGTGAATCTTTGGTTGTGCGAAAATTATAAATGATCTGATACTAAAAGAGGATATTTTGTAATATACTTGAGTTGCTGTAATCAATGAAAAGTATGACATCAGAATTGCTTGAATACTTTGTAATACAAAAGGATAAAATAAAGGAGAGAAGCATAGAGTATCTTCATGCGGATCCTTTTCCTCACATTGTCCTCGATAATTTCTTGCCTTTAAGTGTAGCAGAGAAGATATTGGATTTATTTCCAGATAAGGATTTCGAGGATTTTGTTCGACCCGAATTTGGGACTAACCAAGTAGGGAAACTCGGCCAAGTTCAAAAGAGTTATTTTCTTAACATTGATCCTTGGTTGAGGTATATCCTGTACGAGCTGAACTCGATGGTATTTCTAGACTATCTCACAAACCTCACAGGATATCACGGTTTGATTGCAGATCCTCATTATAAAGGTGGTGCATTTCATACTATTTTGCCTGGAGGAAAGCTAGATATCCATGCCGATTTTAACACGGACAAAAAACGCAAGTTGCGTCGGTGTCTGAATGTTCTGATCTACTTTAATAAAGATTGGAAAGATGCGTATAATGGTCATTTAGAGCTCTGGGATAAGAACATGAGTAAGTGCGTTCAGCGTATATCACCTGCATTTAATACAGCTGTTATCTTTAATACCACATCTGATTCATATCACGGACATCCAAAACCATTGGCCTGCCCAGATGATATGACAAGAAAGTCGATAGCTCTGTACTACTATGTTGCGACGAAAGAAGTGTTTGATGTTGAAGATGTAAAGCATTCGACCTTATGGCAGCAGCCTAAATCCTTATAGTTAAGTTTTGATTCCTTTCATATCATCATGTCATTGCTTACATGCACAATTTACCTATCTCGGATAAGAATTTGCTCAATTATAAAAACTCTTTCGACTTATCTTGCTCTAGTACATATGTAAAATCCTGCTCGTGTTAGAAAACAAGCAGGCACATCTGCTAACTTTAAATATAGTGCCAGATGGAGAAACGATTTAATTCATTTGAAGTAATATCGCATAGTAAATCATAACTATGCCCATCTATCATATGCGCTTGCCCAAGTTAGGCGAAAGTGTTACAGAAGCCACCGTCATCTCT
>CAYYBR010000122.1:0-12345 GCA_964470035.1 uncultured Saprospiraceae bacterium | reverse complement strand
CCTGAACACTTACGAGTTGGCCTTCGTTATCACGGCCACAAGAAGAAAGTAATATCCCGACTATTGCTACCACTAGGGATATTTGGGCGAATCTCAACATCTGTTATTCTAGTTTATAAAGTATGCTTAACCTATATAGACCAAATAAAAACTCCTATACACTGTTCATTATTATCTCGTGTATTTAAGAATTAACACCTAGTCGACATTTCTTACCGTTTCAAAAAACGTGCTAAAAACGGGTATATTTCCTTTTATGTAAAGTAAATGTCACTTAATTGAAGCGTGGGTTGTAAATGATCCTTGGAAGTTCACCAGTACGTATGGGTTTATTCAGGTTATAGTTAAATATGAACTCATGCGTGCCATCATGAAAATTCCTCAGTTCTGACAATCCAAGATCAAAAGAATAAGACACTCTCACATGATTATTGACACGTATACCGGCTATCACCCCTATAGCATCAATACTATTTGAATTATATCCTCTAAGCGACAAACCGGCTAAAAATTGATCGTAATGAGCCAAAACACCGATATCTGTCTGAGTTTGCACGCCATCAGATTTTATCAGGAGGTTAGGTTCTACGGCCAATATTTCCGTAAGGGGAAGTTGATAGGATCCATACAAAGAATACAGCAAATGCTCTGAAAAGGTAGAGGCTCCTGCTTCACCACCAGAAAAATTATCAACAGATAATCCGATCTCTAGAAGGTCTTGAGAAAAAAAGAAGCCCAGCCCCCACAATGGTGAGAATCCACGTAATGGATCTTCTACGAGTCTAGGATCATTATTATCAAAGATATTGTCCGAGAAAAAACCTCCAGGTGTGCGTATAGCAGCCCTATCAAGTGAGACCTGCTGACCTCCAATCCTGATACCGGTCGACAGCAATCCTATGGGGCTATCTAAGACATAATTATATGATACCGTGGCCGAAGTACGTCTAAACAAGCCTAACTGGTCATTAGTTATGGCTATGCCCGCAGCACCATCTACAACGTATAGTGGTATATGAGCTTGCACTATCTGAGTAATCGGTGCTTCGCCAAAACCAGACCACTGGCTGCGTATTCCTGCAGTAACACTTAATGATCTATCCAATCCCGCATAAGCTGGATTGATGGTATACGGATGGAGCATATACTGCGTCCACTGCACGGACTGCTGTGCGGATATATCGAGTCCTGAAAAACAAACGCAACAAAATACAATCACACAGTAATGAAATCCTCTCATCTAGAACTGGTTGTGTCTACCGTTAATATATCAGTTTTACGGGATAAGATCTAAAGAAAGTCCATCATAACCAACATATACGTCATCAGGAAGTCCTTGCTCCCACTTCCGAGTTGGACCCATC
This sequence comes from uncultured Saprospiraceae bacterium, assembly GCA_964470035.1. GTDB lineage: Bacteria > Bacteroidota > Bacteroidia > Chitinophagales > Saprospiraceae > JAJRXG01. The sequence goes on along the minus strand of CAYYBR010000122.1, from coordinate 10,981 downwards.
AGATGACTCATATGGATCATGTAGGCTTTTTTAGGTTTGATATTAGCTATATGTTGAATGGCCTGATCATAGTTATTATGACTGTGATGGGCTTCCTTTCTTAGCATATCTATGATGAGAACGTCTATCCCAGCTATGATGTTGAGAGTTTCTTCTGGATAACTATTGCAATCAGTGAGATAGGCGATTTGGTCATTGATCACGTATCCCAAGATCGGCAACCGGCCGTGATGACCTCGGATCGCTTCCAGCTTGATATCACCTATCTTGATAGTATCCCCATCTTTTATAGTCTGCGGATCAAACCGAGGTGCTCCAGGGTATGCGTGCTCTTGAAAACCATATGCAAACCGCTCTCTAACATCCTTTATCACCCTCGCCTCAGCATGTAGTCTCATTGGCTTTCTGGCCTTGAACATTAAGGGGCGTAAGTCATCAAGTCCGATCATGTGATCATTATGCTCATGAGTCAGCACGACTGCGTCCAGATCTGTAAGTCCATACCGAAGACACTGCTGTCGAAAATCAGGTCCAACATCTATGACTACGTTAGCTTGATTGCTACTGATCCAAGCACTACATCTTAGGCGATCGTCACGAGGATCATCCGAAGTACATGTATCACATGTACAACCTATGACAGGTATGCCTTGTGATGTACCAGAGCCGAGTAGTGTAAATCTCAAAATAGTCTTATGTCTTAGATCTAATGTAATGATGATCCGCGACACTTAAGCATGATCTCTTTAAGCGGCTTCTTTATGGACGGCAGCTGGATTATCTTGTTGTTCTAGTAGCTTAGATAATATAGATCGCAGATTATCAATCCTTGCATCTATGTCGTGAAATTTATTGACAATGATGATCTTGCGATCTTCTAAAACACAGTAGCCCGTCTTGAAGTTTCCCTTCTCAAATCTTACAGTATATTCGAAGGCCTTAAGACGATCAACCAGCTTTTGGAGTTGGTATCTAGTTTTCTTCTCACTCATGTCTACCTGGGTTATGGCGCTAATATATGACAACTATTTATATATCAAGATATCCGTAATATATTATGGTTTTCTGTCCATAGTAACGTCGATAAGAGCGTGCTTATGCCTCTTGACCTGTATATTATTTGCTTCCGCATCCTATTCTCAAAATCTACCTCAGGGTTTTCAAGCAGACGTGAGGATAGGCGCTAATTTTTCTCAGCTAGATGGCGATGGTCTTAGTGGATTTGATAGAATCGGTCTGGGAGCAGGTATCGATATAGCATATGCCACTTCCGTAAATACTTCTCTTTCTCTCGGCATTCACTTTGATCAAAGAGGAAGCAGCACAGGCTTGTTTTCCCCGAGCTCTTCTTCGCAGCATATACACCTCAACTATGTAGCCTTGCCTATCTCCTATGTCTTTCATCAATGGTGGTATGAAGACTACGATAGATATAAGATACGCCTGAGGGCCATCATCAATCCAGCAAGACTCATAGGTGTGAGTAGTAGTCATGCTCAGTTTGATAATGCTACACAAAGTTTCAAAAGATGGGATCTGTCTCTTGGCGCTGCGGTAGCTTATGCTGTTGGACCAAGGGCCAGTCTAGAGCTAAGTTTGGAGAGGAGTGTGTTAAAGATCTTTGAGATACCAAATAGCCAAGCATCTGCACTTCAGAGCTATTGGTTTTCTTTTTCTTACTTGTACAGATTAAATCAGCGATGACCAGACGAGCCATCATAGATATAGGGACTAATACAGCCCACCTCCTCGTAGGTGAGATAGCAGATGGTAAGCTACAGGTCCTTACCAAGAAAAGACATTATACTTTCCTTGGTGAGGATGGTCTAGAACATATTAGTGAGGGTGCCATCCAAAGATTACGACTAGCTCTGGTTGACTTCGATATAATCATAAAGAAATGGCAATGCAAGAATGTACACATCATAGCAACTGAAGGACTTCGGAGAGCAAATAATAGAGCAGATATCATCTCAATATTTGATGAGATATATCGGTGGAACCATACGATCATATCAGGTCATCAAGAAGCAGAATATATCTATCGGGGAACCTCACAATCATGGCAGGAGAGCGACACCCCCACCCTCGTGGTAGACATCGGAGGAGGAAGCGTAGAGTTCATCTTAAGTGATAAGGGCAAGATCATCTACCAAAGAAGTCACCCCATCGGTATCAGCAGACTCTATGACAACTTTCATCAAATAGATCCTATCCTAGAAGAAGATATCCACCGTATGTATGATCATCTGGATGAAGAACTTATCCACCTATGGACCGCCATACAAGGTATGTCTGATGCGCCTACACTTATCGGTTGTGCTGGTACATTTGAAGTGCTTTTGCAGGAGAAAGATCAGATGGACGAGAAAGTAGTATCAAAGAAAGTACCGACTACAAAACTATTGTCTCTCCTTTCTAGTGTAATCCACAAGACCATCGATGAGCGCAAGATAGTCTCCGATCTACCTCCAGAAAGGGCTAACTATATAGTGGTTGCACTATTACTAATGAACTACATCGTCAAACAACTCTCCGCCACGACTATAGTCGTCAGTAAGTATGCACTAAAAGAAGGGGCAATTCTTGATGATGATTTATTTTTAGATTAATCTAAATTAATTATTTTTGAAGCCTAAAAATGCTTAATAATGACTGAGTTACTCAGTGTGCTAAGCGAAGAATGGGCTCTTAGAGCACTCATCGCATCTTCACTTGTAGGAGTCATGTGCGGTGTTGTAGGCAGCTTCATGGTACTCCGTAATATGTCTCTCATCGGGGATGCACTATCTCATGCTATCCTACCCGGCATCTTCGTAGCATTCGTATTGCTTGGATATAGTACGACTGGATTTTTTGTGGGTACTTTAGGTGCTGCTCTACTGTCAGCTGTATTGATGACATGGTTACAAGAAAAGATCAATACAAAGAATGATGCCATCATGGGCATCATATTTACTGTCATGTTTTCACTTGGTGTGATAGGTATCTCTTACCTCAATAATCAGCAAGGAGTACACCTCGATTTACAGGATTTCTTGTTCGGAACAGTACTAGGAGTTAACAATTCTGATATCGTCATTACAGCGATAATCACGGTATTTATCATCATGAGCATCATCTTGTTCTACAGATATCTGTTTATCACAACCTTTCAACCCGTTATCGCCGAGACGATGGGCATATCTGTAAAAACCATGCATTATTTCTTAATGCTTCTACTGTCTTTTGCCATCGTATCAGCCCTACGCACAGTCGGCATCATACTTGTAGTCGCTATGTTGATAACCCCTTCTGCTACGGCTCTTTTACTTACAGATAGACTGAAAAAGGTCATCGTCCTATCTGGGTTCATCGGACTCTTCTCAGCAGTAAGTGGGTTATTATTGGCTATCATATATGATACTACTCCCGGGCCGGCGATGTGTGTAGTGGTGACTATCTGCTACTTCATGGCTGTTTTTTTCTCACCCACCAAAGGCCTACTGCCTAGACGATACAGAAAGTGGAAACTGTCTAAACAGATCCAGCAAGAAGACATCATCAAGTACTTGACTAAGCAGACATCACTTCATCAGAAGGAGATATCTACTGTGGCAGCAAGACTAGAGATATCTAGCTCCAAGATGAAAAGCCATATCCAATCCCTCATAAAATCTGCCCATATCATCAAGTCAGTAGATACATATACTCTCACAGATACAGGTGCCACATGGGGTCAAGATTTGATACGGGCACATAGACTGTGGGAGACTTTTTTAGTGGATAAGGTTGGACTAAAGGGTGATGAAATTCATGAGGATGCGGAGAAGTATGAACATCTATTAGACATGGATTTTTTAGATCAACTCGATGCCAAGCTTGGCTACCCTACTACTGATCCACATGGCTCGCCGATACCGAAGAAGGCTCACATCTCTCACGAAGTTATGACACGTCTAGATATAGGAAGTAGAGGTCGTATCTCCTACAACCAAAAAGACGCTCAGATAGAAAGCAAACTTTGGGAACTCTCCCTATCTCCAGGTAGTGTAGTATCTCTACAAAAAAAGGAAGCCCAAAAATTGGTCATCCGTCATGACGAAGAACTTATAGAGATCCCTACCTCACTTGCAGAGCTTATTCATATAGATAAGATAGGTGTGAACTAATACTGGATTCTGACCATCCTGTTCTTCCCTTGCATATCTTTCTTGATGGTTACCGCACCATCAAAAAGTGCTGCTACTTCTTCTGCTAACTCTTCGTGTACCTCAAGATATATAGCACCTTGATCAGACAAATGACTGCGCGAAAAAGATGCTATCACTCGATAGAAAAACAAGGGATCATCACCAGCATATAAAGCAAGATCAGGCTCGTAGTTAAGCACGTTCTGGCCCATCAGGTCTTTGTCCTCCGACTTTATGTAGGGTGGGTTAGAAATGATGATATCGTATAATCCGAGTGCTCCCCAATATGCCTCATCAGCGATATCCACCAGAGCAAAAGAGATCTGTGCAGATAGTTTGCGACTATTGATACGAGCAACGTTTAGTGCATCCTGACTGACTTCGGCGGCTGTGAGTCGCATGTACTTATGCTTCTTAGCAAGAGTAAGAGCAATACAACCACTGCCTGTACCGATATCAAGTACATCCATCAGTTTTTTTCGGTCACCTTGGTCTTCGAGCACCCATCTTACCAACTCTTCAGTTTCCGGTCGAGGTATGAGTACGTACTCATTCACATAAAACTTCAGTCCATAAAAATCAGCTATGCCGGTGATATACTGTAGAGGTTTATGATCTAGCAAGTCTTTGATGGCCTGCTCTAGTCTGATAGGGTCTTGTATGATCTTAGATGAGGCCAAGGAGGTGATCCCACATAAGTCCTCTAGCAGGATGGTTATCATGTGCGATGATTCGCGATCAGAATACTTCTGGACCAGAAGGGGCATCGCCTGATCTGCAAATTCTTGGGCCGTCATGACGACTTTATCTTCAAAAGTTGTGACGGCGAATCTATACTTATGGGTTCATGATCAACCGCTATCATCCTGATACTTATATCATGATCCATCCATCTAAGTTGCTCAAGACTGTGCTCTACCTCAGATGGAGAAGGAGTCAAGTCCGACAGCGCCGGTAACATCTCTGTACGAAATCCATAAACACCTATATGTTGATGATAAGTACGTGAGGCATCTAGAACCCTAGTAAATACAAGGGCATTACCTTCTTCATCTACTGCTACTTTTACAACGTGCTGATCTGCCGAATCACACTGTGAAGACGACATCAGGGATCCGATACCTATGCTCTTGTCTGACTTCATTTGTTCTATCAAGACTGATAAAATATTAGGATCCAGAAAAGGCTGTTCGGCTTGTACATTAAGGAGTAAAACTCCGCTTAGATTATTTTGACCATATGCAGCTATACATCTATCAGAGCCGCATCGATAATCACCTTTTTGAAATATCGTGGCCATGCCATAAACATCACAATGATCTCTGATAATCTCATCTGCTGTAACCACATATAACTCATCTATCTCACTACACTTTACCGCCTGATCATAGGTGCGCTTTAGTACTGATATACCTCCGATGTCTGCTATGAGTTTGCCTGGGAAACGCTTAGAGGCGAATCGAGCTGGTAAAAGGGCTATGACTTTATCATGATCCATAGGTCGAATCTCAAATATATCTGAGAGTTAATCAGAAAGCAAATAGTTGGCAGATATATACATATTACGAAAAATTGTAATATTTTTATAGTTGATTACCAGCAATCTAAGTTATGAAGTCGTTTATCACTGCAGTCATGATAACTGTAGCATCTTGGCTATCTGCGCAAAATGAGGTTTTGGATACAAAGATATCCAGCCATCAGTTGATAGTAACTGTCGAGGTAGAACCTGGACATACTGCTTATACTCTATCCAAGTCATTTGGCTCGACCGTAAGTGACATCCTGAGATTAAGTAACAAGACAAACTCTGCTCTCAGCATAGGAGACCACCTGAGAATACCTCTTGATAAGAACCTTATCTCAACTGAGTATAAAAGTGTCCAAAGGCCAAAGGCGATAAATATCTCAACTTCAAAAGGAGATAACCTCTATAGGATATCAAAAGTAACAGGCATAAGTCCAGAGCAAATCCTTGCCCTAAATGGCAAAACATCTGAAGATCTTCGAGTCGGAGAGACTTTATTGTTGGGATGGATATCTTGGCCCTATGGTGATGATAGTTCCGCTTTCGCAAATGACCCAGATATACCAGCATCCGAAGCCATGCCAGCACAACTCAGGATACACGTACCAGAACTTCCTTCAGCTGACTACTCTACTATCACGTCGACAGATATGACACGAACTCATCAGGTACTTGATTATATCGAGATGGACCTACATGAATCTCCGATAGAACTATCTATTGATATAGCGGAGGAGGCAGAAGACACGAAAGAAGAGATAAAGAAAGAAAAGGGTATCGCCTATTGGGAGAAAACTAATTATGAAGAGACAGACCTCATCGTAATGCACCCTACTGCTAAGGTCAATTCAAAGATTTCACTATATAATCCTATGCTCAAACGTAAGGTAGAAGCTCAAGTAGTCGGTGAAATGCCAGAAGAGTCATATGCGGAAGATGTAAGTGTCGTAATTTCGCAGTCAGTAGCCAGCGCTCTAGGAGCACTTGATCGCAGGTTTCTAGTAGAAATCACGTATGTAGAGTAAATGGATATAAAAAATAATGTTCTTGAGACTATAGGCGATACGCCTCTCATCAGATTACATAGGACTGTACAAGGTATACCTGCCACTGTCCTAGGCAAAGTAGAAACTTACAATCCAGGTCATAGCATCAAAGATCGGATGGCCCTGAAGATGGTAGAAGTGGCTGAAGAAAAAGGTTGGATACAACCAGGAGGCACCTTTATCGAGTGCACTTCAGGCAACACTGGTATGGGTATTGCTCTTGCAGCAGTCGTTAAGGGATACAAATGCATATTTACGACAAGTGATAAGCAATCAAAGGAGAAGATAGATATCCTTAAAGCTGTAGGTGCCGAGGTCATAGTATGTCCTACTGATGTGCGTCCTGAAGATCCCAGAAGTTACTATAGTGTAGCTGAAAAACTATCTAAAGAAATACCAAATAGCTACTGGTGTAATCAGTATGATAACCTAGCTAATAGTCAGGCCCACTATGAAAGTACTGGTCCCGAAATATGGAAACAGACGGAAGGAAAAATCTCTCACCTCATCGTTGGTGTTGGTACTGGAGGGACTATATCAGGAACAGCACGATATCTAAAAGAGCAAAACCCAAATATCAAGATCTGGGGAGTAGATACGTACGGTTCAGTATTCAAAAAATATCACGAGACAGGAGAGTTTGATGAAAAGGAAATCTACCCGTACATCACCGAAGGTATAGGGGAAGATATACTTCCAAAAAATGTAGACTTTTCGTTGATCGATCATTTTGAGAAGGTTTCAGATAAAGATGGTGCCGTGATGGCGCGCCGCCTTGCTAGAGAAGAAGGCCTTCTGTTAGGATATAGCTGTGGATCAGCTTTAGCAGGCCTGCATCAACTCAAAGATCGACTGTCAGCTGATGACATAGTCGTAGTCATCTTTCATGATCATGGAAGTCGCTATGTAGGCAAAGTCTATAACGACGAATGGATGCTCGAAAGAGGTTTTCTAGATAGAGACTTAAAGGTGAAAGACTTAATCATCAAGAAACTCGATAAAGCTTTCGTATCGATAGCAAAAGGTGAAAGTGTCAGGAGCGCTCTTGATACCATGAAGAGTAGTGACATATCACAGATGCCAGTGACAGATGAGGATAAAGTCATCGGATCTATAACAGAAAGTAGGATACTCAACTTCATACTAGAAAATCCAATGAAACATACAGAAGTGGCCGTGTCAGAGATAATGACCGATCCCTTCCCTTCTGTTTCAACAGATATAGCTATCAAGGATCTTCATAAGTACATTACCAAGGAAGTACCAGCAGTCATAGCGACTGACAAGTCGGGTCAGAAACATGTCATCACGCAGTATGACATCATCCAAGCTATATAGTAGTCCGTAGGATACTTATCTTTCACTCTCAGATGAAAAGAGTGTTAAAGAGTATTGGGATGAGTTTCGTAGAGCTCGGTCTATACCTGGTGATGGTAGGGGCTATATCTCTTAGTTTGATAGGTCTTTTATATGCTCTAGATATAGGTTCTTCTGAAGGTATTCCTCAGCAAGGTTTTCTTGACCCTTTTGTAACCTTAGTTAATCCTTACATCCCACTTTTCATAGCATCATTTGTAGCTGTGGTAATCGTACACAAGGTGATATTTCAGAGAGAATTAGACTTCTCTGGTATTACAAAGCACAATATCTTCTCTGAGTTTAGCATAGGAATAGGATGGAGTGCTGTAGCCATCACTTCAGGATTTTGCATCCTGCTTATCCTCAACATGCTTGATATAGTCAAGTTCGACTTGAACGCTAAACTCTTTATAGGGTTTATCTTACTTTTTTTAGTTCAAAGTGCTTTTGAAGAATTAATCTGTCGTTCGTTTTTACTTCCTACCGTTGCTTACAGATTTAACATCATCACTGGTCTGATAGTATCATCTATATTTTTTGGCTTGATGCATTGGTCTAATGATCATGTGTCGGTCCTAAGTATCATCAATCTTGTATTAGCAGGTTTCTTTCTGGGTATCATATATCTGAGGTATCGAAGTATATGGGCCGCCATAGGACTGCATGCAGGATGGAATTTTATCCAAGGGTCCTTTTTTGGTTTTGAGGTGAGTGGAGTGGATGTCTACAGCGTCATAGACACCCAAGAAACGGGACCAGATATACTTACAGGAGGACCTTTTGGATTTGAAGGGTCTATCTTGGCTACGGTGATAATGATCACAACCATGACTTTGATTTGGCGAGAAGCACCGTCATTGTTTCGTGGAGATTATATAACTTCCGCCTCTGACGGACGAAGAACTTATGGCGCTGGGTAACACCAATAAATCTAAAAAAAGCATATTCAGTGAGTGGCTTGAACAGCTTCAACAAGAGAGTTGGCAGTTAGAGTTACTTATATCGGGTTTGGCGCTCTTCGGTATCTGGGAAAGCCGGGGGCTCCTTCAGAGGCTAGAGTATTATGTAGATGTCAATGTAACAAGCGATTACGAATTTTATGTGGACGCCCTGATCCAAGTCTTCTGGGGTGGGTGGGCCATATTTATGTGTAATCTTTTGATACATATCATTGTACGAGCATTGTGGATAGGTGCCATCGGACTTAGATATGTCTCTGGAGATATAGATTTTGATGAGCTCAACTACTCAGAGGTTTTCAGGCGTTACTTCAAAAAGAAGATCGGAGGCTTCGATGAATATATCGAGCGATTAGAAAAGCTCAGCAGTGTGATATTTTCTTTTACCTTTCTTCTCTTCCTCCTTCTTTTCTCTTTTGTCTTTGCTAATCTGGTATTTGGTGTATTGTCTACTATGCTTGGTCAGATCTCCGGCGAAAGTAATGCAGATGGACCTACCGGAGCACAATTCGCCCTTGGAGTCGTTTTTTATGTATTAGGATTTCTAGTTTTTATTGACTTTATATCTCTTGGGGCTTTCAAAAAAGTTAAGGATAAAACCTTTTCTCGGATATACTTTGTAATCTATAGATTCTTCAGTTTTATATCGTTATCGAGTATTTATCGACCACTACTTCTGAACTTTATAGACGATAGGTATACCAGAAGACTCTTCTTTTTAGCTATACCCTATATGCTGCTCATCCTTTTAGGATTGAACCTCATTTCTTTTGAGCGGTATTCGTTTATGCCAAGTTTTACCTCTAATCATGAATATAGCAGATACGTAGACGAAGTTTCTATAGACTGGCATAACTATGATGATCAGCGAGAGGCGCACTATCAGACATTTAGCTCTAGCAATGATCGTGTTAAAAAAAGACGGATACGAAATTTTAGCCTTGATAGGTTTGAACAAGACTATGATTATGCTCGGCTCTTTCTTACCTATCAAAAAAATGATTCGAAACTCTTGTCACGGCAAAATCCAGATTTTACGGCTTTTAGAAAAGAGGGATTGAGACATCGTATTTTTTCAAGAGGTATCATAAAAGATGAGAAGGAAAAAAACTTGGAAAGTAAGGAGGCTGCTGAAATTAGAATCATGACCCGAGTGATGCGTAATCAGCTAGATGAAATCACTGAAGAGGATAAATCATTGTACCCAGAACTTATAGAATACTATCAAAAGTCTGAGGAACGAGAAAGAGATGTACTCCTAAGGACTATCAGAGACTCATATCGCGAACAAAGAAAACTACTCTACAAAGAGAAGTTAGAGACCAGTGTTGATCAGATTCTTGATAATTATCAAGTTTGGTTAGATGGAGAGACATATATAGATAGTCTAGAGTGCTCATACTATATCCACCCTAATCTCCATGAAAAAGGCCTTCTTTGCTTTGTACCGATATCGAATCTCGAGAAAGGAAGTCACATGATTAAATTAGAGAAGAAATATGACAGGGATGACTGCATAGAAGATTGTCCATCTTGGACTGATTTTATACCATTCAGGAAACTGTAGAATAATACTTACCTTAATTTTAACGAAACACTGACAAAATGAATAACATCGTAAAACTTGGTCTTATCCTAGCAAGTATCAGCATTGTGACAATGCTTTTAAGTAAGTATGTATTGGGTTATGACTTTATGTTTTCATGGAAAAACATGCTCACATCTTATGTTCTAACTGGAGCTGCATGTATTATTCTAGGTCGGAAGTATTTCAGGGATCCCGAAGATGGCACCTTAGGATATGGGCAAGCAGTAAAAAACCTTTTCCTCTCCTTTCTTTTAGGGACTTTGATTTCCATGATTGTAGCAGCTACTCTATTTGGTAATGATCAGGAGTTAAATCAAGCGTATAAAGAG
>CAYYBR010000121.1:0-12446 GCA_964470035.1 uncultured Saprospiraceae bacterium | reverse complement strand
TACAGCAAGATCATGACCAGCTTCGTGGGCGTCATAGATGCCGTCATTATCACTATCTAGATCTATATAATTAGGTATACCATCTTCATCTACATCTATAGATACAGTGATCGGCCCTGTGAAATTATCTGGGCAGGTAAAGATCAGTCCATGCTGTCGTCCATTAGCATCTACATCATCTTGATTAGCAACAATGCCAAATCGAAATCTAATCTCTGTAGTCTGCACATATCTGGTAAAGAAATTAGCTTGTGGATACATGTCAGTAATCCCAGTAAATTCATTGCTCCCTCCGGTTGCTTGTATTGATTGGTCAGTCCTTATAAATGAGAGCTCCGTAGGGTCATTATGAGTAAAACTGCTTGGATTTTCTGTAAAGTTGGTCTCACTATACCGGTTGTTGCCATCTATATCAATAAAAAATAAGTTAAAGGCATCTAGGATCGTATCTCTAAAGGTCCCTGTGATTACAAAGTCGAAGTGATACTGCTGAAAAGCATCGTCTCCAATATCTAGATCAAAAACACTTGACTGTGGTTTAAACCACTCAGGGTCTCCTGATTCGTCATCAACAATTGGAACTGATAAGTTTTCTATTTTCTCAAGTGTGACAATGGCATCTACACCAGGGATCACCTCAGTATATCTATAGACGGCCCCTTCGTTTCTATCCACACCTGATTCTAACTGAGGGTTACTAAAATCAAAATCTGGATCGTCTCCACAACTAGGTATAAAGTTGGTTAGGATCACATTATCTTCGATCTCATCAGTGATACCATCGTTGTCATCATCAAGGTCACAGAAGAGACCAAGACCATCTCCATCAAAATCATTAAAATTTTGACAGAATGGATCAAAACAATCAACGAGCCCATTGTCGTTATCATCTATACCATTAATACAGTTTTCTTCTGTGTTAAATCCAAAATTGAGGTCATTGAATACATCTCCAAATGATAATCCATTGGTGGTAGTCATACCGTCGATCTCAGAATCGGGATCTCCTAGTATGATATGATTAGCAAGGGGTCTGGACAGTAGGTAGTTATTGTTACTCACGATAACTTCATATTGTCCTGGATATATATTTTGAAAAGAGTAATTACCATTGGCATCAGTAAACTGGGTAGCTATAGTATCTCTGTTAACTGATTGTACGAGGAGTATTTCTACATTTTCGATACCACTTTCACCTAGGTCATACATACCATTGGCATTGGCATCACGATAGATCAGCTCTCCTAAAGAAGAGAGGGTTGCGAAAGTCTGACAAGTCATAGCTTGGTAGTCATCTTCTGCCAAGTTATCTACGAAAGATGTAGTTATCTGTCCTATGAAGTATCCAGTAATCTCAAATAGTCTATTAGGAAAGTTACTAGAAGCACCAGTAGTTATAAACATCCTGTTGTTGGTGGTAATACTGATGCCATGTATATCGCTGATATCAACGAGCCCAGATCCATCATCGAAGGCGATGACACCTCTATCAGTTGTTTCACCAGTTTCGGGATTAATCTGTACAAGTCTAGAGGAATTAGAATATATGCCTACACCTGTTGCGACTCCATACACCCTAGCATTAAAAGGATCATAGGTAAGATCTGATATTAGGTTTAGACACGGTTCTCCAACTGGCGGTTGGATAACAACATAGTCATCTAGTGATCCATTGAAGTCACTATCGTCAAAAGCACCATCTACAAACAGTCCAGTCGTTGTGGTAAATTGGAATAAAATATCACCTCCCCCACATGCTGTACCGCCATCTATCCTTTGTGCTCCGTACCAGATACTACTAATCGGGTCTCGAGCTATACCATGTACATTATCAAGATTTATTAGTCCCTCTGGGCCTTCTGCTTGTGCCCCAAGGCTGAAGAGTCCTATGGAGCTGGTATTTCCAGTGAGTTTATCTACGTAAACTAGCGTATTAAGATCTGCACCAAATAATGAATCTGTAAGTGGATCAAACTCTAATGCAAATAGGTCAGTGTTTGGATATGATCCAATTGGAATTTCAGATCCTCTTGTATGGTCATAGCCTGTGAGGGCTTGGCTGCCATTTGCAACTAAGAAGCATGGTGGTTCAAAGATACAGTTGAGCGGATCAAATCTATTGCTATAGTTGAATACCCCATCTGCTATATTTGTAATAAGGGTAAGGTTAGCATTTGAGTTGGCAGAGCCGGGGGTATTTTGACCAAATCCCTGCACTTTATAATTATCTTGATAAAACCAATCTCCGCATTCGAGTGACAAGACACTGCCTTGATTAGCACTTGGGAATCCAAAGGAGGACTCCATACAAGCGTTTGATGGGTATACATCATTAAGGTTTCCAAAGGAAAATCCTTGGAAAAAATCTTTAGAAGGCCTTCTTACTTGGAAGGCATCTCCTCCATTCGCTATATCTACATACGCCCAAGTGGGTGCCGCACTAACACAAGTAAGATAACTTGGATTAGATATTGTTGGAGCATCTGAACATCCAAAAAGTGAAAAGTGATTAGCTGGAAGAATATAGACTCCGTCATTATCAGCATCTCCAGGATCGTCAGCAGCTATATCTGGATCTTTATTGGCTTCGTTATAAATGACAATGATACTCCCAGGCATAACAGCATTCCAAGCAGCTCCAAATCCAAGTGCACCAGTTGTAATCTCTGATCCTCCAGAAGCAAGCGAGAACTCGCCATTGTTATCATCAAATAACCATCCTTCGAGGTCTACTGGCGATCTTGGGTTATCAGGATCGCCGAGTACTATGAACTCTACCCACTCCCTATCATCTGTAAATCCGAGATTTAACTCATTGATCACAATACCAGGGCCTTGGGTACACACGGCATCTCCAAGATCAGTGATCGAAGGATCATTACAATGTATAGGATCATCCGGATTATCGTAGTCAAAATCACCTGTTCTGATTTTGCTGATAGTAACAAGGTTTTCTTGGACGTTTGGAACTGCCGGTGTTCTAAATGCACCACCAGGTCTGTTAAAATTGGATTGATTATACCAATCTCCGCAATTGAATCTAGTAGGTCTGTTATTCAATGTTAGTCCAAAACTCCATGTAGTACCTCCACATACAAACTCTAATGTGGGTGGATCAAAATCCCCAAATGCATAACCATGAAAAAATGTCCCTGCAGGTGTTCTAACTTGCACAGCATCTCTACGATCGAATTCGATATAGCTCCATGATGGTGGTGCTCCATCACAAGATAGGTACGAAGGATCACTTGCACTCGGTGCATCAGAACATCCATAAAGAGACCAGTGGTCTCCTGGTACTACAAATATCCCATCACCATTCGTATCATTGAAGTCATCAAGAGGTATTCTAGAATCTTTCTGAGCTTCGTTATAAATTAAAATGATCGAACCAGGCATCACTGCACTCCAGTGATTGCCTAGACCTAGCGCTCCTTGATTCATACCCTCAGGCACTCCACCTCTTAAGAACTCTCCATTGTTATCATCGATTAACCAACCTTCGAGGTTTACAGGAGCTGTCACATCAGCTCCTCCTCCTACGACTAGCAACTCTATCCATGAAATATTCCCTGCGTTATTGAGGAATAGTTCATTCACTATAACTCCTGGGATACACTCCGCTGCAGTTGTGCCATCATCCTCCAAACAGTGATCTTCATTATCAGGATCATTGTAGTCAAAGGTACCGTCATTAAGTAGTGTAGCGGTGGTGCTATTCCTTGGTGAGTTAACAAGGCCAGCTGTTTTATTTATTTCGTTTGTTCTAGTATAGTTATCTGGATTGTTCCAATCTCCACAATCAAACCTTATAGTGTTATTAGATAATGCTCCGTCTATGTGTATAGTCTCATTTTCGCATACCGCAGTCGGGAATGGTGCGATTATATTACCCCACGAGACAGCGTGATAGCGATTTTTATTAAGGGTGATGGTTTGGACTACATCTGCCTCTCCTAAGAGGTCGATATATGACCATGAACCAGTAACTCCATTACAAATTAGATATGTAGGATCTAGAGTATTCGGTGCTTCAGGGCAGCCGAAAAAAGAAAAGTGATCAGCAGGAAGAACTCTAACTCCGTCTCCATTTAAGTCTTCAGGATCATCTGTTGGGAGGTCTGGGTCTTTATTATTTTCATCATATATAAGTATGATAGTACCTGGTGGTATCGAGCTCCAGAAGCTTCCAAATCCTAACGCTCCTTGTGTTAATGAACTTGGTCCACTATCTCGTATAAAATCTCCATTGTTATCATCAATTAACCAACCAGAAATATTGACTGCCGCAGTTGGATTAGCCGGGTCACCGACTACTAGTAATTCTATCCAAGAAGCACCAGAAGTACCATTTTGAAATATTTCATTTATAACTAGGCCTCCAGCGCATGGTTCCATGGCACCTCCACTTGTACAGTTAGGGTCAGTCAAGGTAAATGAACTTGTATTAGAACATCCTAATGCATCCACAACGGTTAGCGTATAAACTCCTTCCGATACGTTAGCTAATGTATCGCCAGCAATACCTGTGTTCCATTGGACGAAGCTATAAGGAAGTGTACCTCCTGTTATTTCTGCTATTACTTCTCCATCATTAGCGCCACATGAAGATGGTAGTGTATGTGTAAAGGAAATATCAATCATGGGAGGTGCAGTCAAAACGAAGGTATCTCTTCGCTCACATCCAGGTAAGGAGGTTGCAATAACAGAATACTCACCTTCTCCTAGATTACTCAGGACATTTCCAACGTCACCTGTATTCCATTCATAAGAAACTGAGCCTACTGTACCAGTGGTCAACGCCTGAATCTGACCAAATGGAGTACCATCACAAGGAATAGATATAGTTTGAGAAATCTCTACATCCCATTCGGGTACATCATTGATGAGCACAGAATCAAGATCTGTGCACCCATTGGCATCTGTTGTTGTAACAAAATATCGTCCTGGAGCTACATTGCGCAGCGTATCACCAGTCTGGCCATTACTCCATACATAGTCATAAGGTGGTGCTCCTGTTGTTTGATCAACCGCACCACTAAAGGAGAATACAAAAGCCTTTGCATCAGCTGCGCCCGGACAACTGACAGGCTGTCCTTCGAATTGTAGAATCACCTGAGTTTGCGATTGAAGCAGAACTGGCGCTTGTAAAACCGTCTGATAAAATCCAATAAATCCTACTGCATCAGAAATAGACACACTGTATACTCCCGCTGTGAGTCCAAAAATAGAATCTATGGCTCCTGAGGAAATGATTGTATTGGTTTGATCTCTCCATTCGAAATTATATGGAGGAGTACCACCTTGCGCTTTTGCCTTTATCCAACCATCACTCTCTCCAGCACATGAAATACCAAAACCTGAATAGTCAGAGATACTCTCAATATCAGTTATCAAACATGTAGTTATGAACGCCGGTATTTGACAAGCTATAATGGCAGAATATTGATTAGCATTATCTTCCCAATAGACTAACTCACAGGGTTCAAAGGAGTCTGGTATCAACCCTCGAAGGTTTACATCACCAAGATCGTTTCCTACTGATAGTGTAGGTGGAACCTCTAGATTATGAATAGATATATAATTGTTAGAAGAAGGGTTTCTTATAATAGCAAAATTAGAAGCGTCGTCATCGTCAGCGAAGAATCCTTCGTTGTCAGTAAAGTTGGCATCAAGCCAACCTAGAGGTAATGGTACACTACTGATCCACCTTGAAACAACAAATAACTCTTGGCACGGAGTCAAAATAGTACCAGTTGGAAAAGTATATACTGGAGAACCTAGCCCATCATTATCGGTGTATAACTGCCATCCAGAAATATCAACATCTCCAACACCGTAATTAGCAAAACTGATAACATCGACCGTAAATCCTGGACTTGGTGCGCCTGGTACGATATCCGAAACGTTCATCTCGGCATACATCTTCGCAAAACCCACGCGATTAAGTCTGGTTGGAGGACTCAGAAAATCTTCTATAGACTCAGCATCGCTTCTCTCTCCAAAAAGTGAAATAGAAATGAATGGAGTGAGACACAATAAGCAACACATCACAATCCAAAACTTGCTTGGACCGGATAGATATTTCGTCTGTATTAACTGGTGCATTGGGATCAAGGTTACTCTTTGTTGATGCCTGTAGAAAACCACCAATAACGAAGAGCACTTGACTTATGTCAATTATACTAAAATGGCTATACTTCAAAGCCTAAAGCTGTCTTCAATAGAGATTGGGTTCTCTATATAGTAAGACAATAAAAAAATGAGTATCCCTTAGTTTATTTCTAAATATTTTGATAGGGCACATTGAAGAAACAAACTCTAAAATGTGGAAAGAAAAAAAATGGCCAGAACACTAGCTGTGTTCATTAATTGTTTTCACTTGATTAGGGTTCCAGCCATCATAAGTATCCAAAATGGATTTTGAGGTTATAAATAAAAGACAAACTCAACTATCTAGATCCCTATGATGGTCGCCAAGATAATTTGTTATTTGGGCGACAATAGATCTTTTGATAGTCGCCGGCCAAAACATGATTCAAAGCATGTAATTGTGAAATAGTTATAGAGAGGGTCTTACCTCTCGCTGATAGATCATCTGATGAGCAAGAAGTGGTATAACAATTAAATTCAGCTAAGGTATGGACGGGCTACCTATTCGACTTGAAGAACATGACATGAGGATTGAGAGTGGCCGTTCTACAAGAAGAAAAAATCTCAATTACTCCACTAAACTCCGATGTATTGTTATTCGCATCAGTAGAGGTGGCAGTAATGAACATACCTTCAGTAAGGCCTAATCCAGTTACATCTATTTCAAAATGTATCTGAGATTGTGTACGATTTGTGATATTTCCTGTTCCATCGTTATTGTATAGGCCAACAGAACTCGATAGGTCTGAAGCACTTCCTTCTATAACATCAAATAGATATACCGCGCCTTCACCAAAAGATGAGGAAAAAGCTAACGGGAGTGGATTTGGATTCGGCCCACTGTCTCCTATGAAGATTTCAATATTCGCATCAGCTGGAGCAAATCCTCTAATCGTAAGAATATCATCAACCAAGGAAGCGGTAGTAAATACAGGGAAGTTAAGTAGATCATTAGCTCCTCCATCCGCATCACCATCATCATTGGATGTAACACCATCAAAATCTAAGTCAATACCTAGGTCTCCATTATTTGCTGTTTGGTTACGGCTAATACGATTTTCAGTAGCAGATGCTGTGAGTCCGATACCAGTATCCCCATTATTCTTTACAAAGTTCCCTACGATTAACTCGTCATTGTTTACCTGAGTTGGTGAGTATCCTATGATATTAGATGAGGCAGAACCAGTTATAAATATTCCTCTTCCTCCATTTCCGATAGCCGTCAAACCATCTTGCCCTACTCCTATGTAGTTGCCAGCTATGTGATTATTGTTAGAATCGAATAATCTAATACCATCAGCACCATTGCCGGATATCACATTAGCTTCTGCGGCATCATTGACGTTATCAGCGTTTGTACCAATTATATTATTACTAAATCCTCCTGAAATATCAACTCCATTCACTAGGTTTCCAAGATCACTGTTACCGCTAACATCGGTGCCTATATAATTGCCCGCGATCATGTTATTACTACCTGTACCGCCTACTTGTAGTCTAATGCCAGATCCATTATCTGAGATTATATTTCGTTCTAAGACGTCACTATTACCATCTGCGTCAGTACCTATAATATTATCGGATGACGAGCCTTGGAGCTGTATACCGAAGTTCGTGTTTCCTAAAGCCAGCGTACCAGATATATCTGTTCCTAAGTAGTTGTTAGATATAATCTGGTCATCAGAATCAATTAAACGGACACCATCATTGCCGTTTGAAGAGATTACATTTCGATATACGTCTGATGGTACTGAAGACGTAGCACCATTAAACCCTACAACATTACGACCTAGGGCATCTCTGATACGGAGGCCATTAAAAGTATTACCTAATGGCGTAGATCCAAATTTGTCTAACCCTATGATATTTCCAGCGATCAAGTTATTATTAGCATTTCTGATCTGTATACCCTGATTATTATCTGATACGAGATTCCCCTCATTGATATCGTTATTCCCATCACCATTCGTCCCAATGAACGAGTCAGAATGAAGATCAAGAGTGATACCGTTACTAGAATTACCTCGCCCTGTGATACCATCAGTCCTTGTGCCTATATAGTTACCCCAGATATGTGTAGCGGTATGTGATGGTCGACCCACTATCCCAGATCTAAAATCATTTATACTGAATCCAGAAATTGTAATGTGATCAGCATCGATGATGAGTCCATCATTAGTAGTGGTTGTACTTGTTAACTCGACATTGATCGTTCTCGATGCTATACTCCCCTCTTGCGATCCTTCTTGCGTATAACCAGAGACATGAGTACGATCATCAGTAATAACAGGATATGTCGAAGGAGTAGTTATAAGATGTGGCCCTATGCCATCTATACGAAAAATAGAAGTCTCCCAACCTAAAGGCTTTTCAAAAGCAACTCCTCCAAGAGGAT
The DNA here is from genome assembly GCA_964470035.1 of uncultured Saprospiraceae bacterium. GTDB lineage: Bacteria > Bacteroidota > Bacteroidia > Chitinophagales > Saprospiraceae > JAJRXG01. Next base: position 3,898 of record CAYYBR010000121.1, on the reverse strand, counting down.
TATCTTCTTGGTCAAGATTCGTGTTAGCAAGTTCATTACTATTTATAACAAATTGCCTAAAGGAGCCTTGTCCACTTTCATTAGTATTCACTATGACATCAAAGTTCACTCCGAAGTCCACTCCATTAAGATCTGTAGAACCGATCAAAACACTAGAAACTGACTGAGCCACTCTAGTCGATGTCGTAAGGGTTGATAAAGGATCACTAATCATATTTAAGCCAGCATCCACCTTTGTTGGATCTGATCCACCCACCTCATCGGCAAATGGCGTCACTCCATCATGTCTATATGTTTGGACGGGTATGGCGGAAAAAGGAGTGCCATTTGATGGGCGATTAGACATAATAGAACCACTCACCATCCTAACTGTAAAAGCTCCAGAACCGACATCAACAAAAGTATATCTTCCAAGAGCATCAGAATTTGTCATGTCTACAAAATTTCCTGCCGTATCATATAACTCCAGCACAACACTGTTTATCGCTATATCATCTGGATTCCATCCGGATGATTGTGCAGATAAGTCTGCAGTATTATAATCTCTTCCTGATCCACCTCCATAGTTGATGTCTTCGAATATGACACCTGAGAGGCTGAGACACTTTATAAGTGATGCGTCCTGCCATAAATTATTAGGAGGCGCGCTATATGTATGCCCTAGTACTAATCCTCTTGCATCAACACCCGGCACTCCGGTCCCAACAATACCATTGTCATCAGGATCATCTACACTTTCTTCTCTTGCATCATTACATCCATCATCATCTGAGTCTAGCTCATATGGATCATAAAGATTGTCAGGTATATCTTCACTATCTGATATTGTATAAGCTATACGCCCATTATCGGGTATACTTTCGAGATCATCTAAAAATCCATTTGTTCCACTATTTGTAAATGCGTCATCTAAGATGCCATCAACATCCGCATCCACACCGGTATGTCCAGCTTCATCAAGATCATATATGCCATCGTTATCACTGTCTAAATCGAGATGATTGACCACGCCATCATTATCGATATCGGCGACTAGTTGACAGACATTAACATCTACTGCAAAATCATCGAACCATGTTGCTGCGCTGATATTTGTAGTCTTGCCATAGAAATATACCCTAAACGTATAGGTCGTATTAGGTAAGAGTAGAAAGAAATTATCGTCCGCCTCTGGTCGTTGAGTTCTAAAGGATGGATTTGTATTATAATCGACTGTAAAAACCGTTGATATCAACTGAGATGTGGAAAATCCGTCGTCTGAAACTGCGATTGAAAAATCGTATCCGTAATTATCGGAAACAGCAGCATTTTGAAATCCTGTTTTTGTGAAAGTAAAGTTTTGGATAAACATCGCATTTATATCCGCTGCGGTGGTGAAGCTGTATTCTATATAGTCTTGATCCGCTATGGCATCACTGAGATTAGACTGATCCACTCCGTCCATCGTGAGCACTGTGCTTACTATAGCAGGAGATATACCAGCTCCATAATTTTCTTGAGTTGCGCTCGCGATGAGATCAGGAGAAATTATTTCAGCATCAATTGGGGTAGATGTCATATTATGACTCCACCAAAGTAATCTTCTGAATCCTCCCTGACAGATATATTCATCTTGATCTCGTATGCCGTCGTTATCATCATCTATGTCGCATTGGTATGATATACCATCACTATCATCGTCCTCTAGGAGTCTACAAATATTATCGATGAGCTCTATGCAAAACGAATCAAAAAAAGCTGAGCCCGGCCCTGCATTCTTAGAGCCATGTACATCGACGGTTACTGCAGCTGGTGGAGCGGTACCTGTGATACTATGGAACTCATAGATGTCTTCTACAACTTCTCTAAAAACCTCGTGCACAATGTTACCAGATACATCCCTGAAGATAAGTCCTCCTATTGTTCTTTCAGAACCATCTCTTTTTGCAAAAAAAGAAGTAGTATAAGTATCACCAGGTGTTACAGGTATACGTTGATATCGACCACCTGCACCTCCATTTATTAACATAGCATTGGATCCTGTATAGCTGTCTGAAGTAATACTCGTATTTCCATTATCTATCCAAGATGTGAAGTTAGATTCAAACTCTTCATTAACTAATAGAGCAGAACTACATGTTACCAGAGTTGGCGGTGTACCATTGAACAATCCTAGATCGACATTCAAATCTGACGTAGTGTCATCATAAAATTGTATAGCTGTAATAGGCCCATCAGAATCTAAACTTCCGCTTCCTACATTTGAGTGAGTAGGGTTATAACCGGCTGGAAAATCAGAGAAGACTAAAAAGTAATCTCCCTCAGGAAAATTAGAAAACAGGTATTGGCCACCATCTGCTGAGATCGTCCACAAGATCTCGATATCACCAGCACCAGGTTCGGCTATTCCATTGGCATTTGAGTCTTGATATAGCCCAATTCTGACTCCATTAATCCCGGGTTCACCAGGATCTTGCATTCCATTGCCATTCAGGTCATCCCACACAAAATCTCCAATATTCGGTAAAGATGTCGGCAAAGATTGTATGCCTACTTTTATAGCCTCAGTGGGGAGTAATAGTTCTCCCGTTGTAACATTGCGAGACGTATATGCAAAAGAGTTCCAGGCCACTTCGCCTGAAGTAGGTGCATTTACGGGTACTCTCATCTCTACATCCAGAGTGATCGCATCACCTAAATTGAGTGTAATGCTCGTTAAATCAAATTTTAGTGCAGTAACTTCTGTAATGTCTGCTGGTGGGATAATAGACCAGTTAGGATTATTACAGCCAGTAGGAAATGGTGTCGGATTAGATCCTGCTAATTCGTCTCGACAGGGATTATCGACCGTCGAATAAGACACGACAACTCCTGGGATATTTGGTATAGGAGCGGCGAGACTAGGTCTCCACTCAGAGAATCGTTGGAAGTTATCGTTGAGAACATGTTTGTCGTTGACATGAGGTAATATGTCTATGACAGTTATATTATCTAGAGGAGTACTGTTAGGATTAGTTATTGTGATTCTATAATCGGCAATTCCTCCTGGCACTGAGGTACTGACATCAGGATACTGGCTAAAGGTAGCATCTAAAGTACCTATAGCAGATTTTTCTGCTCGTACTCCAGCAGATCCAAGCCCCCTAAAGATGTCTATCTGATCCTCTCTTACATCACAATAGTCATCGGCATAACCACCTAATAGATTATCTACATCTGGAGTAACACAAGAGGCATGTGTAGAGCCAGTAGCATTGTAGTAATACTCAATCTCATTTTGTCCTTCGATTGCACTATTGCTGATGAATACATCAAATAAAAATCCACACCCAGACCAGGTCCCATCAGCCTCAATGATAAATTCATTGCTAAAAGAATCGTCATACACGAACCTCACAATCTGTCTCCCATCAAAATTGGTAGCCAACTCTATGACTGGCGTCTCACCATCAAATTGAACACAGCTAAAAGTCTCCCTAAGGGTTCCAGGTATATACCACATACCAGGCGGAAGCAGAAAAGACATCACCCCACCATGTATATCACGCGTCATAAACAACGGGCTATTAAAAAGGTGCTCTACTGCTATCGTGTCGCCTATGAGCGCAGTGGATATATTTACACCAGAACGATCTGTGAAAAGAACATCTCCATCAACTATATCGGCTTCAAGTCCTTCGTCTATAGTAGGTGTGTGACAAGCTTGATCTGATATTTGGTTGCTACTAGCATCGAGACCTAGGTAGTCCGCACAATTGGTAAAAGTCGAACCATCGCTAAGAGTAGAATCAATAGCAGCGTATAGAGCTATTTCAGCTCGAAAATTATCTGGATACCGAAGCCCATTATATAGTGCCGAGCCAGGTACGTCGCCAAAGTCAAATCTTAACTCTACAATGCGCTCACCAGGAGGAAGACC
>CAYYBR010000120.1:0-12470 GCA_964470035.1 uncultured Saprospiraceae bacterium | reverse complement strand
CAAGATCTTGAAGACACCATCCAGGAGGTATATCTTCAAATCTGGAAAGCTCTAGATTCCTTTAAAGGAAAGTCTAAATACAGTACGTGGATATACCGGATAACGCTAAATGTCTGCCTCAGCTCTCTTTCTAAAAAAGCCAAGAGAAAGGAAAGCACTACAGACGTGCTCAAAATAGAGCAACTCGCAAATGATAGAGTCAACTTGTTCGGCCATGAAAATCCTGTCAACATTTTGTACCAGTCGATTCAAACACTAGAACCACTAGATAGAGGAATAATCATGCTTTATCTAGACAAGAAAAAGCACAATGAGATAGCAGAAATAATGGGCACCACTACTTCTAACATTGGAGTAAAAATAAATAGAATTAAAAAAAGACTAAAATCTATAGTAGATGAAAGACATACATCAACTTTGGGATAGCATATCCTATACTACAGAGAACAATGGGAGCCAAGGAAAGATCCGGGAGAAAAGTAGTGCCGAGATATCTAGATTCAAGAATTTATTAATCTCCGAAATTATAATATCATGGTTCTCGTCTATTTGCATTCTTTATTTTTTCAACTATAAGCAACTAGAAGTAATTAGCATAGTTTTGATATGTTTGATTACTGGATCCATCCTCAATATTAATACCATCCGAAAAATCAATAAGCTGGACTACAATGCAGATGTAAAGCACTTTTTAACTCAAAGCAAACAAATCATCCAATCACTTATTACTGGATTTATTTTTTTGAGTCAAGTAGTAATTATTTTGGCCTTTTATATTTTGCTCAAAAACCGCCCAGAGCCTTTCAATGCATATGGCCTGGAAATTTCGATCTTTATTTTTATAGAATTGATTCTCATAGGATATGCTTACTTCGTGTATTATTCAAAATATACTTCAATCAAAAAATCATTACTTTCTTTACAACCATAGATGACAAAGAGCATCCTGACTACATATTCATCCCGCCACACACACTCAGCACCTGACCTGTGACATATCTAGACTTGTCAGATCCTAAGAATACGCACATAGCAGCTATATCATCCACTTTACCAAAATCTTTGAGTGGGATGCTTGCTTTATAATTTTTCTGAACTTCTTCTGATAGTTCGTCTGTCATCTCCGTAGCAATAAAACCAGGAGTAACTGTATTACATCTGATGCCTCTTGATCCTACTTCTTTAGCCACGGATTTGGAGAAACCTATGATGCCAGCCTTAGACGCGGCATAGTTGGCTTGACCAGCATTGCCAAATACACCAACAACTGAACCCATATTAATGATAGATCCAGATCTCTGCTTGAGCATAGTCTTAAGGACGGCCTTAGTAAGATTGAAAACAGACTTAAGATTGACTTGGATAACCCCATCCCACTGCTCTTCAGTCATGCGGAGCATAAGGTTATCTTGAGTGATGCCAGCATTATTGATAAGGACATCTATCCTACCATATGTCTCCAATGTTTTTTCCACAAGAGCAACTGCATCTTCCATCTTGCTTGCATCTGACTGAACAGCCATGGCATGCTCTGCACCAAGGCTAGCTACAATCTCATCTGCTGCTGTACTGGAAGAACGATAAGAGAAAACAACCTTTGCACCTTCGGATACAAAATGCTCTACAAGTCCTTTGCCGATACCACGGGTACCTCCCGTGATGATCGCTACTTTTTCTGCTAGTTGACCCATATGGACACAATTTAGGGGCAATGTTAGATAAACTTTAAGAGAAGTCTTTGCCTTTCAAGTAATCAATCTTAGGTATTCTCTGTTATTACATATAAGACTCATTGTATCTATATTATTCATTCATAGAGAAAAGCCAATAGCTATGGTCGAAACGAATACTAACATCAACGACAGAATACTTAGCGTACTACCTCTATTCTATGTGGGCTGGTCTGATAGTGTTTTGAGCCCATCAGAAATGAACGCCATCCAAGATGTCATCAGACAAATGGATTTCTTGACTGATGAAGACAAAGCATATTTACGAAAGTGGACAGATCCTAAAAACCCACCGCCACCAGAGATTTTTAAAGAGTGGATCAGAGAGATCAAATCCTGTGCTTCTTGCGTAGAACATATAGACCAGTCAAGCCTCGTAGATTTTTGTTTGAAGATCGGTCATGCAGGTGTCGGTGCTGCTTCTGTGGCTCCAGAAACCCGGGCGGCGCTAGAAAAATTAGAGTCTGAGTTGGGCATTGATAATCCATTGAGTCGAGATATCCTACTAACTCAACTTGGGGTGACCGATGAAGAGGACACGCCTTCTTTTAACCCTGGAGCACTTAAGAGTTTCCTCGATGGACCTCTCGAAGGGACGAAGGATAGGATGCGACAACTTCTCAGAGATCCACTTTTTGCTCTCGACCATATAGCTGATAAGGAAGAGTACAGAGCTCGAACACTCGAGCAAGTTAAGGCACTCGCTGATCAAGGCGTAAGTGCTTATAGCTTCCCCAAAGAATATGGAGGTGAAGATCGTGGAGGAGATCACATCGCTGTCTTTGAGATGCTAGCATATAGTGACCTAAGTCTAACGATCAAGTTTGGAGTACAGTTTGGATTATTTGGTGGTGCCGTCTATCAGTTAGGTACAGATCACCACCATCGCTTGTACTTGGAAGCTATGCACAAAGGTCAGTTACTCGGTTGCTTTGCGATGACAGAGACTGGCCATGGGTCTAACGTGAAAGGGCTTAAGACCACTGCTACTTACGATCCAGCAACCGATGAAATAGTAGTACATACTCCAACAGTACATGATGGCAAGGAATACATCGGCAATGCACTTCACTCAGAGATGGCGGCTGTCTTTGCTCAACTCATCGTGGACGGTGAGAGCCATGGTGTACATGCCATACTCGTCCCCCTCAGAAATAGTGATGGTGAACTTCTGCCGGGCATCAAGGTGGAAGACTGCGGGTACAAGGTGGGTCTTAATGGCGTTGATAACGGACGTATATGGTTTGACCAAGTCCGAGTGCCAAGGGCTAACTTACTTAACAAGTTTGGTGATATAGACGCTCAAGGCAAATACTCTTCTTCTATATCCAATCCTTCAAAAAGGTTCTTCACCATGCTTGGTGCTTTGGTCATAGGAAGGATCTGTGTAGGGCTCGCTTCTATAAGTGGTGCTAAAAAAGCCTTGACTATAGCGACACGATATGCACTAAAAAGGAGACAATTTGGTTCATCAGATGATGTACCTGAGACTAGGATCATGGACTATCCTACTCACATGGAGAGGCTCATACCCGCACTTGCCAAATGCTATGCTTATGACTTTGCTCTCCATGATCTGGCGGATATGCAAGTCGCTGATGATGGTAGTCAAACTAGAAAGATAGAAACCCTAGCTGCAGGCCTTAAATCCAAAGCCACTTGGCATGCTACAGAGACAATACAAACATGTAGAGAAGCCTGCGGAGGAAAGGGATATCTCGCAGAAAACCAGTTTGCTGCCATAAAGGGTGATACTGACATCTTCACCACTTTTGAAGGAGACAATACTGTATTGATGCAGTTAGTAGCTAAAGGGGTACTCACGGAGTTCAAGGAGTCCTTTCATGATGATGGATCTCTAGCCGTTGTGAAGTTCTTACTACGCAAGGCTAACTACAAAGTATCGGAGTACAACTTTGTCAATAAGAGAAATACAGATTATAAGCACATCAGTTCGCTAGAGTTCATCCAAGAGGCAATCGACTATAGATATGAGAAATCTTTGATCAAGCTCAGCGAAAGAATGCGCAAGTATCTCGCTAGAAAGATGGATCCATATCAAGCTTTCTTAAAAACACAACTGCACATGGTAGATGTCGCAGATGCATATATGGATAAGATCGTTATCACCTCATTTGCCAAAAGAGTAAATAACGCTAGTGCCGAACTTAAGCCTATCGTACAGCGATTATGTACCCTTTATGGACTTGATATCATCCAAGAAAATAAAGGCTGGTACCTCGAAAATGACTACATGGAAGGCGCTAAGACGAAAGCTATCAGAAAAGTGAGATCGAAAGTCTTACAAGACTTGAGGCCAGATGTCAGAGGATTAGTAGATGCCTTTGGCATACCAGAAGAGTTGATAGCCGCGCCTATAGCGCTATAGGCGCTATCTCACAAATGTATCTTGACTCGTACTGATAGTTCTCTCCACAACTAAATCTTGGAGATGATGAGAGTTGTGCACTAAGCATATCGATATGTCTTCAAGATATGTGCACAGTTACCACCTTGGTCTCGGTCAATTAGTGGCATATCACCTAGTGGCATATCGTTATATTTGAAGATCACCTACTAATAAGCACTATGAAAGATCTTCTATCTCGGCTCCTTATCATATGTCTTGTACTGACTACTAATGTTGACAATAATGCACAGAGCAACAATGCAGCCGACTTGGTTGCTACTCTTTTAGCAGACACCCCTATCGAAGAAGATCTGCAAGAACTATGTGATCACTTTGGAGGAAGAGTTACTGGCACTGCTAATAATCTAGCTGCTGTCGAATGGGGACTGCAGAAGTTTTTGTCGGCAGGTGTTATGGCACAAAAAGAGGAATTTGACATACCATCGCTTTGGGTAGAAAATGGTACAGTGGCTAAGGTGACAGGAACCGCGCAGTTCAACCCAAAGGTGGTGGCCAAGTATTACTCTCAACCGACTCCTGAAGGAGGAGTTCAAGCTGAGATTATCGATGTCGGATATGGCACCCAGGAAGACTTTGACAAAGCTGGTGATATGGTCGCTGGCAAGTTTGTCTTGGTAGAAGCAGACTTATGTCTGGATGTAGATGGATTATTCAAAGAGTACGCCGATGCTGCTATGATAGATGCCAGAGCCACGGCTGCGGGTGCCTTAGGTATCATCAATATGTCTACACGTCCCAAAAAACTCTTGTACAGATTTATCGCTTCTGAAGGCGAAAACCATGGGTTAATTAACCTGGTTATGGCCAGAGAAGATGCCTATAGATGTCAGCGCATTCTTAGAAGTGGTGGGCACCTGAGTTTTGATGTAGAGCTGAATGCCATCACATCAACTAATACTACAAGCTACAATGTCATCGCAGAAATCCCGGGCACCGAATATCCAGAACAGGTAGTCATCATAGGTTCTCATATAGACTCTTGGGGACTAGGCACAGGTGCTAATGACAATGGCTGCAATGTCTCCATGATGATCGATATAGCCAGACAGATGACGAAGCTCAATATCCGACCTAAGCGAACCATCAGATTTGCCTTATGGAATGGTGAAGAGCAAGGTTACTTCGGATCGTGGGGATATACAAAAAGCCATCGAGCAAAGCTGGATGATCATATCATGGCCATGTCTATAGATATAGGAAGTGGAGGCATCACAGGCTTTTTTACTAATGGGCGCCCTGAGATGGCAGCTATCACCACAGAAGTCATGCGCCCAGTATCGGGCCTAGGAGCTAAAGTCATTCTTGATGTACCCATAGTCGGTACTGACAACTTTGATTTTATGCTGGAAGGTGTAGGTAACCTAGTGGCTAATCACAAGCCATTTAACTATGGACCCAACTATCATGCACCTTCAGACACCTATGACAAGGTAGATCTAGAAAGTCTCAAAAGAAACTCTGCTATCGTGGCTGCAGTAGCTCTGGGATACGCTAACCTCCCTAATGATAAAGTCAATTGGTCTCGTCAGAGTCATGCAGAAGTAAGTGAGTTAGTTGATACCTTCCAACTTGAGTTTCCAATGCGCATGTTTGGTGTATGGAAGGCTTGGGTAAGCGGCGAGCGCGGCAGATCACAGCCTTAGGCACGCAGTATCACTGCACATATACATCCTGGCCTGCAACTATGGTGCGGAGCACCTTGATATCTCTCAATTCAGCAGGAGGTGCATCGAGTGGGTTACGATCTAGCACGACAAAGTCTGCATACTTCCCCACCTTGATAGATCCAAGCTTATCTTCCATCTTGATCTGCCAGGCAGCATTGATCGTCATAGCCTTGAGTCCATCCATCACACTGACAGCATGTCTTTGGCCAATAGTATCGTTAGCTGTAGTCTGGCGAGTAACGGCAGTTTGAATTAAGCTCAATGGCTCACTAGGAAACATAGGAGCATCTGAGTGCATCGTATAGATGAGCCCAAGGCTATCTGCAGTCTTAATCGGAAGTATCTGGTCTGCTCTACCATCACCAAGGATCTCTTTCTTGAGTGCTTCACCATAATAGTAAAGGTGATTAGTATGGAAGCTGGGTTGGATGTCCATACGCTTCATTTCTTCTAAGGACTCAGGTTGAATCATCAGACAATGCTCGATGCGATGCCGACGATCTTTCTTCAGATCAGATGTCCTATCAAATGCTTCCATGACTTCTTTGGTAGACTGATCTCCTTGCGAATGCACAGCTATCTGCCAACCTTGAGATTCATACTTATCGATAGCAGCTGCCATGTCATCTACCGAGAGCAGTGCCTCTCCGCGGTGGTTATGTCCGATGTGTAACTTATCGTGATTAAACTCAGACTCCAAGTATGGATCTTCAAGATACATGGACCCCGTATAGGGGGCTCCATCATACCAGTACTTCACGCCAAGTATCTTAAAATGATCGTCACCATTGTCCACAGAAGAAGGTAGGTGGTGTGGGTGGTTATATCTGACATACATAAAGTGACGAACGGCAGGTTTTCTTTTGGGTAGTATACCTAACCTCGACAGAGCATTGGTTATGAAGCTTGGGTGTCGAGCACTTAGAAACTTAAACAAATCCACCGCCCTAGTCTCGGGAGTTGATATACCCATAGCAACTATGGACGTATTGCCTTGTCTCGCGTAGTCCTCAAGTGTGCGAACAGCAGACGAGATACCACCATCCACTTGCATATCTAGAATGGCCTTTTGGAATGGCTTCAGCGCTTCCTCTTCTGCCAAGAATCCGGTAAGCTCTCCTAAGCTGTCTCTTTCATAGTAACTAGCAGTGGAAGGGTCAGGTGTATTTTTATCAATACCGACTCCTTCGAAGGCTAAGCTATTAGCCCAGTAAGAGTGCATCGACTGAGAAACAATGAAGACAGGGTGATCTGGCGCGATGCTATCCAGAAACTTCTTGCTTGGAGTTTGTAAGTCTTCGACCAACACTGGATCCAGACCTTTACAGAGGATCAACTCACCTTTCGGTGTAGCTTGGACTTGATTGCTAAGATGATGCCAGACACTTGCATTAGTGCGATGTGTAAACCCACTTAGGTCGACCATATCCCTGAAGAAAGAAACCAGGGCAGGATGTGTGTGTGGATCTATAAAGCCGGGCATAAGTACTTGGCCATTTAGGTTGATCACCTGTTCTGCCTGACTCGCATAAACTTCTAGTTCTTCTTGTGATCCTATGGCTTTGATGATGCCATCTTGTACAAAGACAGCTTCTGCATTATGATCTCCATCTGGTTCCATCGTAAGGACCTCTGCATTCGTGTAGAGTGTTGAGCCTACTTTATCAAAATCTCTTGAGAGAAACCAGTATCCCAAGGATATCAGGAGTATGGCAAGGGCAAGCAAACGTAGCTTCATGTACGGAATGTAATGAAACTCTACTTATCATCCGCAACTACTCAGGCACAAGGTCGCGAAGTGCTATACCTATAGATCCAACTTCTACATTGGATGTATTAGAAAGCACAGCAGTTACTATATTCTGTTCTGGATGCAAGAAGATGAAAGAAGAACATCCAAGCTGTCCTCCACTATGGCCAATCACATTGCCATATCGAGGACTAACACCGTATAGGAACCAGCCCATACCATATCCGTTACCTTCTTTCTTTAATCCTGTGTTAGTAGTCAATAGATTCAGGCTTTCTTCGGAAATCAAGGTATGGTCCATGACAGCTTGCCCAAACTTTAGGAGATCTTCTACCGTCGAGAGTAGTCCACCTCCAGCTATGCGATCACTGATATTATGATCGGTGAAATGTTTGATCTTTCCTGGTTTCTTCTGATGATACACTTTGGCTACTGTACTTGGCAGTTGTCCTTGTCTTTCGATTAAAGAGTTCATCATACCTGCTGGTTCGAAAATATGCTTCTTGATATAGTCGTCATATGACATCCCAGAGATAGTCTCTATTAGGAGACCTGCAACATTATATCCATAAGAAGTGTACTGGAAGTCTGTACCAGGATCGAATAGTAGGTCATCATCCATCACTAAGCTCAATGCCTCTTCGAAAGAGTCAAAGTTCTTTTTATTACCGCGCTCCTTGTTGTTCTTATATCCTCTGATACCTGAGGAGTGTTGTAAGATATGCTTCACCTTTACATTTCTCAACTTCGGAGTATCAAAAAGCGATAAGTAGGTTCCAACAGTTGCTTCAAGATCTATTTTGCCTTGCTCTACTAACTGGAAGATTGAGATGGCAGTCAACGGCTTTGTGATGGAGGCAGTTCTTACGGGAGTAAAAGCTTCCATAGGCCGCTTTTGATCTCTATCAGCTAGGCCAGCATTATTCGTCCATGTATAGTTAGGAGAGAATACTCCTACAGCAATACCTACACACTGTTTCTCATCAACGAGATTTTGGATATAGCGATCAACATCTTCTGCAGTATTCTTTTGACTTATAAGTGAGCAACTTAAGAGTGTCACTAATACAAGTATTGTGGCTTTCATATCTATCAATCTATTTAATTAATGATAGCCCAAACATAAATGCATCACTCTCCAAAAACCAACATATACAGGCCTTAGGGATCAATGGTCGGCTCAGAGGGACGACTTTATCTGGTCTTCTAATTCCTTCTTGTATTTTTTAGAGACAGGGATTTCGATATCTCGGACATAGACGGACCCTGCATCTTTCCATTTGGTGAAGTGAGCAGGGTTAATCAGATGTGATCGATGGACTTGGATGAGATGGCTTATGTCTGCTGATACCGACTTAAGGGTTGTTCTTAGGAGTTCTTTCTTTACTTCATCATTCTGAAGGTAGTATACCTCCACATAGTTCTGTGCACTGCTGATGTATAAGATATGATTTGGATCAAGCTGCAGAACATCTGTTTTGTTATCTCCCTTTAGCACCACCTTGTCATTTAAGCTTTTGCGATGTCTACGATTCAGAAAGATCCTACCACATATGATAAATGGGCTTATGACTACAGCGATAGGTACATACTGAATAAAGAAGAACTCAGCCATACTGAAGGTTCCATTGACCACTCCACTTTTATAATACCAATATGAGAAAACAGCCACTAGGAAATAAAAGATGACAAGTACAAATACCTCTTTATAAAGGTTCCATCTTTTGTCTCGCTGATATAATTGTGACTGAACCCAATAAACCATGAGGTAGGCAACGAATACTATTAGTCCATATCTGGGCAGAATTAAGAACTTGGCCTTTAAGGTAAGGTCCGTTACATCAAAAGGAGAGATGAAGATGAGAAAGAATGAGAGCCATAGACCTAGCGCTGCTCCCAAGAATACATGATGCTTCCACTTGGTGTCAAGAAGCATCTCTCGGCTCTTCATATCACGAATAGCCATCACTTAATCAACTTAGATATGTACAGCCCGATTTTCTGTAGCTCCCAGAGCAGCTTCTTTTACAGACTCGCTATATGTCGGGTGCGGATGACAGATCCTAGCCATGTCTTCTGCTGATGCTCTGAACTCCATCAAAGCTACTGCCTCCATGATGAGGTCCGCTGCTCTAGCACAGATCATATGTACGCCAAGGAGTTCATCTGTCTCCGCATCTGCCAAGACTTTTACTAAACCCTCTGTATCCATACTTGCACGGGCCCGCCCAGAAGCTTTTAGTGGAAACTTACCCACTTTATAATTCACACCAGCTTCTTTGAGTTGATCTTCAGTCTTCCCTACGCCTGCAACTTCTGGCCATGTATACACGACACCAGGTATCAGATCGTGATTAATATGAGGCTTCTGGCCAGCTAACATTTCTGCCAAGTATACTCCCTCTTCTTCTGCTTTATGAGCAAGCATAGCGCCTTTTATAACATCACCTATAGCATAGACTCCTGCTGCGCTAGTGTTAAGATGGTGATCTACTTCTATCCTTCCTTTATCATCGGTTTTGATACCGACAGCGTCAAGATTAAGACCATCAGTATAGGCTCTTCGTCCTATTGCTACGAGACAATAATCCGTCGTCAAAGTTTCAACGTCTTCAGTATCACGCTTTTTAAATGACACCTTAGCACTGCTTTTAAGACCTTTGACCTCGGTAACCATATGCTTAAGCTTGAACTCGATCCCTAGTTTCTTGAGGGACTTCATCAACTCTTTGCCCATGTCCTTATCCATGCCTGCGATGATCCGATCCATATATTCTATAACTGTCACCTTAGTACCCAACCTCGCGTACACAGAACCAAGCTCTAAGCCGATAACACCGCCACCTATGATGACCATGGACTTAGGTAGTGAAGTGATCTCAAGCGCTTCTGTAGAAGTAATCACTCTATTACCGTCATAATTAAATGCTGGTGGAGTGATAGGGGTTGATCCTGTTGCTATGATAACATTGGTCGCTTCTACTTCTGAGATAGTGCCATTATCATCAACTTTGATCTTATTAGCATCGATAAATGATCCATGTCCCTTAATCACATCGATGTTATTCTTCTTCATCAAGAAGTCGATCCCTTTCACTGTTTGCTCTACCACACTGGCCTTCCTAGCAATCATCTGTGGCATATCAAGCTTCACACTTGAAACTTTGATACCATGCTCTTCAAATCTCTTTTGAGCAATATGAAAGTGCTCCGAACTATCTAATAAAGCTTTAGACGGGATACATCCTACATTGAGGCAAGTACCTCCAAGTGTTGGATCTTTTTCGATCAATGCGGTTTTCATACCTAGTTGAGCACATCGGATAGCACAGACATAGCCCCCAGGTCCTGAGCCTATAATCGCAACATCATATTTCATGAAGTGGGAAGTTTGATTTTGTGGTTGTTAATCTTTCTTATCACCACCTTTCTTTCTAGGTGGTTTATTAAATCTTCTCTTTTGAGATTTTGGAGTTGACTTTTTATCGCCTTCTTTCTTTTCGGACTTACCTCTGGAAGACCATGACTTTTTATCGCCTTCCTTTTTGGGTCCCCTCTTGTCATTATCTCTTTTAGGCTTTCTTTGGCCACGATCGGAGGTGGCTCTTGGATTATTATTTGATCCTTTCTGTCCATCTCTTCGTTGTCCTCGTCGTCGTCCTTTGGGCTTTCTCTTCTTCTTCTTCAGAGCTGGCAGTTCGATGTGGCCAGTTACATCAGCGTATTCGTGATCGTCCGCTTCTTGTGCAACTGTAGCATAAGTACTATTGCCAATCTCTTCAGGGTATTCTTTATTTTTATTGAGTTCGAGTATCTCCTTCACGCGCTCTTTATCGATAGCTATGATAGGTCCTCTTCCTCTTTCGAGTACCTGGATATAGTACATGATACCCTTAAAGATGTCCGTCTTCACAAGCTCATACTTGTGATATGCCGTACGGAGTCGATCTGCTTTCTTAGGAAATGTCTCTAGTGCATCGATATAACTATCGAGCTCATAGTTCAAACAACACTTCAGTCTTCCACACTGTCCTGAGAGCTTTGTCTGATTGATGGCAAGATTCTGATATCTGGCAGCGCTCGTACTTACTGACTTAAAATCTGATAACCAAGTACTACAACATAATTCTCTACCACATGGGCCAAATCCTCCTATCCTCGCGGATTCTTGGCGTGAGCCTATCTGCCGCATCTCTATCTTCACTCTAAATTCACTCGCATAAGATCGCACGAGTTCCCTGAAGTCTACCCTACCTTCTGCTGTATAATAAAAAGTGGCCTTGCGATTATCTCCCTGCCACTCGACATCACCGATTTTCATCTCTAAGCCCAAGGATCTCGCTATGGCGCGAGACTTGACCATAGCCGCTTGCTCACGACTTCTAGCTTCTTCTAATCTTTCTTTGTCTCGGTGATTGGCAATCCGGAGGACTTTACCATGGAGTCTGTCTTCTTTGACACGCTTTTTGCGCATCTGCAACCTCACTAACTCTCCGCTAAGAGAGATTCTTCCTATATCATAACCGTTACCGGCTTCGACTGCCACTAGATCTCCAGTTATAGCATCCACTCTAGGGTTTGTGTAGAAGAAATCTTTTCGAGCTCCTCGTTTAAAGCTCACTTCCACTACATTATACTCAGATGGATCTCTAAGATCTAGATTAGATAGCCAGTCGTATGTATTCATTTTATTACAACTCCCTGAGCTGCAATGTCCTTGGCTTCCACATCCTCTGGGAGTACCATCACCGTCTATCGAACATCCCGCACATCCCATACCTTCAAAATTACTATAATTCCACTAGCAAAACTGAATGAACAGATTTAATAGTATCATAGAGTCAACCAACAAAAACTCGTACTTTAATATCATAGAACATCAACCTCATGGA
>CAYYBR010000119.1:0-12479 GCA_964470035.1 uncultured Saprospiraceae bacterium | reverse complement strand
CGAATGTAGAGGTCACTAATCGGGCTATCCCATCGACAGCTATAAAGACAGTCTGATCAGCTCTAAGTACAAGCTCCACTGCGTCTTCATTACTTTTATTATTAGAGAATCCAAGGCAGGTGCTCGGTCTCTGACAATCCTCAAATATGAATATCCCTAGATCTTCCTCTTCCGTAAGGCTAAAGCGATACATCCCACTATCAGGAGCGGTAAACTCGTAGACTCTATCTTGTGCATCTACTCTTAGATTGGTAAAGCAATCTCCACCAACAAATCTTATGTCATCTTCTCCTCCCGCATTAGAGGCTATTATCGTTTGATCACAAGAAATAGTACCATCTATTGGACATGTACAACCAAACACCGAAAGATCAAAGAATGCCTCTTTCCTACTATCCACCACTATATAATATCGACCGGTAGGAAGAGTGCGTTCGATGGTAAGAGTTCTATCTGTTCCTATCGCTGCCGCAGTACATACCGGACTTCTTCTCCCCTCTTGAAATAAGAACAAACCAAGATCTCCCGAGCGCGATGTTCTATCTAGCTGTATCGTTATATCGGTTAGGCCTGTAACATTAAAGAAGTAAGATCTTTCAGGGCCGTTGAATGGTGCAGGCGTTCCTCCTTCACAGCCATACAATGTTCTCACATCCGTACCACTTGAGAAGTTCTGATCTTCCAATGGACTTCCACATACGATCTCATCTGCATCAGAAAAGTCAAAAGCATCGCACTCAAGAAGTAGACTAAACTCACCGTCAGTACCCGAGTTTCTGCCATCTACGATCACATAATATTCACCTGCAGGAAGTCCAAGGTCTTCCTCATCGATGAAGCTACCTCCATCAAAAGGTTGTCCTGCTAGCGCACAATTAAATCCATTAATATCACACTGGTTAATCAAGAAGATATTGAGATTTGGCGTCTCTGTAAATAGAAATAGTCGGAGGTTGTCCGACGATCTATTTTTGGTGAATCGAAAGATCCTATCTGGCCCATTAAAGGTCCCTGTACCGTTGTAGCAGTCGTACAGATCAGCAGTGTAAGTATTAGTTCCTCCCCATGTATTACCTGATACAATATCGTTACACCAGAGAGTTTCTGCTTGCTCACATAGTACAGGTGGAGGAGCTAGCGAACAATCGACAGATATGTCAAAGGTTCCGATCTCCCCTTCCCATGTATCTACTATGATAAAGTAGGTGCCTGGGTTAAGTATCGTTAGAATCCTTTCTGGATCATTATTGGAGTTTTGACTTATCTCAAAACAGTCATTAGTTTCACAACCGTCTTTCATAAGTAAGAGGTCAAAATCCAGTTCTGGGTCTTCAACCCCGCTCAAACGGATGTCGTATTGCATCCTGATATTTACTTCTAAGCGGTATATTCTTTCATTGCCGTTATAACCTCCGGCGGTATTCATACCTCCACATTCGTAGGTATCTAACATGTCCGTCCCAAATGCATTGGATTGGCCACGTAGTTCTGTATTACACAGCATACGAGGGGCACCTTCGCAGACGGCAGCATTATGAGTCGAAAATTGTCCGAATAGGACAAACGGAAATAGCACAGCCAGAATGGCGAGCCAATAGTGAGTTTTCATCATGATCCTTAGTTATGAGTAGATAGAGTCCCGTCTATCTGCGCGCAAGTTACATATTATATAATATATTAAGATAATATATACCTCAAAACTTTATGAAATGTATCATTGCGGCATAACACTCATTAAGTCCCACTTCACTATTACAGTATAAAATACTGTATATCAATATGATACTATTGAAAGTGAATTTTATTCATACCGAGTTCATTGTGGATATAACAGTCTAACTTACTGTCGCTTTCGCAAATGTATGCTGACAGATGGCCTTAGAATTGTCTTAGATGGAGCAAGGCTATGATCTACTCTACACCCCAGTCTGCTAATACAAATTCTGTGTCTTCTCCAGCATACCTAGACCCGAAGCGGATCTCAGATACCGTCCTACTGAACCGCGGTGCAGGAGCAGGTTGAGTGATGCCGTCTAACTGGATGTAGGTGCCTCGGGCTTCATTGTGAGGATGCTTTGGTGCTTCGAGAAGATCTAAGACTGGTGCAAAACAAACGTCTGTGCCTTCCATTATCTCGCACCACTCATCTCGGGTTTTTGTCTTAAAAACTTCGCCCATTTTTCCCTTAAGATCTGGCCATTTATCAGCGTCCATCTGAGCTCTAAATTCTGGCGCATCTAAGCCTGCTTTTTCAACTAGAAGAGCATAAAACTGTGGCTCTATAGACCCTATAGATATGTATCTACCATCCTTGGTTTCATATACGTCATAAAAATGCGCGCCTGAGTCAAGCATATTGCTACCATGGTCCATACCCTGCATACCGATGCCATGCAGCGTATTGAATACAGACATCAGCACTGCCGATCCATCGGTCATCGCTGCGTCGATGATTTGACCTTTGCCAGAGCTTTGTCGCTCGACTAAGGCAGCTAGTATACCCGTGATCAAGAACATAGCACCTCCTCCATAATCCCCGACAAGGTTGAGGGGAGGTACTGGATTGGATCCTTTTCTGCCGATCCCTCTAAGCGCTCCAGTGAGAGATATATAGTTGATATCATGTCCTGCGGCATGAGATAATGGACCATACTGCCCCCAGCCGGTCATGCGGCCGATGATGAGCTTCGGGTTTCTCTTGTGAAGGACATCAGGGCCAAGTCCTAGGCGCTCCATCACTCCTGGTCTGAATCCTTCGAAGAGAACATCTGCCTTTTCCACTAACTTCAACAAAGTTTCGACCCCAGCGGGATCTTTGAGATTGATGGCCACCGAGCGTTTTCCTCTTCTATTACAATCTGCAAATGCCTTTTTACTAGGGTCCGCTCGTCTTTCAATCAAAATGACTTCGGCACCCATATCAGCTAGCATCATGCCAGCAAAGGGCCCTGGCCCAAGACCGGCCATCTCGATTATTTTTATACCCTTAAGTGGTCCCATTATGCGGAAGTGTTTTCTGTTTTACTAATTACTGTGGTGCCAATACTCATTTCATCTCGGAAAGATGTTTGCGTTTCTTCTATCCTCTCTATCACCTCCTCTACGCGATTGTATCATACTGAACAACTATATTACAACTCTCTTTATGGAGAAGTATCTCCGAGGTCATTTATTCTTACATTAAGGTAATTACTTGGTGTTTATATGAACATAGAAACTGATTATTTAGTCATAGGAAGTGGTGCCGTAGGGATGGCTTTTGTCGATGTCTTGTTAGCGGAGACAGATAAAGACATAATATTAGTTGATAGATATGCCAAGCCGGGAGGTCACTGGAATCTTGCCTACCCTTTTGTTACCCTTCACCAGCCCTCTCATTTCTACGGAGTGAGTTCTAAAGAGTTAAGCAAAGGAACTATAGACCAAGTCGGTCTGAATCAAGGCTTATATGACTTGGCTACTGGGGCTGAAGTACTTGCGTATTATGATGAGGTTATGCAAGAGACTTTTTTGCCATCTGGCCGTCTCAGGTATTTTCCGTTGTGCGAATATCAGGGAGATCACAACTTCAACTCTCTTCTCACCGGCGACACATATGAAGTCAAGGTGAATAAAAAATTAGTAGACGCTACCTACCATACAGCTACGGTGCCTGCTTCACATACACCCAACTTTTCCATCGCCGATGGTGTCAACTTCATACCACCTAATGACTTACCAAAGATAAGCACGCCGCCAGATGGCTTCGTAGTTATCGGTGGAGGTAAAACTGGCATAGACACATGTATCTGGTTATTGCAAAACAAGGTGCCACCTGAGAACATCACCTGGATTGTATCAAGAGATGGTTGGTTGATCGATAGAGCAACTACTCAGCCTACAGATGCTTTCTTCGAGAGCTCTATAGGCAATCAGGCTAACCAGTTTGAAGCAGTAGCACAATCTACTTCTATCCAAGACATGTTCGACAGACTAGAAGACAAAGGAGTCCTTGTGCGAATCGATACCTCAGTGACACCTCAGATGTTTCATGGCGCGACCATCAGCCAGATGGAATTAGCTGAGATGAGAAAAATCAAGAATGTCATCAGGAAGGGCAAAGTACAGCATCTCGAAAGAGATCAGATCAAACTTGAGCACGGCACGTTATCTACAAATCCCAAGGTGATGCATGTAGACTGCTCGGCGACTCCTATCACTAATACTGAAGTCAAACCAATATTTGCTGGAGACCTCATCACGCCTCAGATGGTTCGACCATTTCAACCTGTATTTAGTGCTGCCGTGATAGCGCATGTCGAAACACACTATGACTCCGATGAAGAAAAAAACAAGTTAACACAAGTCGTACCACCTCCTAATCTAGATACTGACTGGATGGTACTTTTAGCCGCGCAAATGGTCAATCAATTTACCTGGTCTCAGGATAGGGAGTTAAGGAGATGGGTAAGAAATAATCGACTGGATGGTTTTGGAAAAGTAGTACGTAATGCTGACTCGAACAATCCAAAGCACGTGGAGATCCTCAACCGCCTTAAGTCAAATGCTATGCCGGCGGTGATCAAGTTGCAACAGTATATATCTCAATTGGAAATCACTAAGTGATACATACAGAATACTACGAATAGTTGCTGCTTTCATCAGTGCCATCTCAGGTCAAGGCACAACATCTTATGACTTATTTACGCCAGTGAGATTGAGATAAGACGCTATTCTTTACTCTCGGCTATCCACCCCTCTATCTCCCTGATCAAAGTGGGTAGAGGTACCGATCCATTTCTGAGTATGCGATGATGAAACTCCTGAATATCGAAAGTTTCTCCTAGTTCTTCTTCGGCGCGCTTACGCAAATCTTTTATAGTCAGCTCACCTATCTTATAGCTTAAAGCTTGACCGGGCCAACCTATGTACCGGTCTATCTCTGTCGTCACCTCATGTACTGACAAGGCAGTATTACTAGCCAAGAAGTCTATCGCTTGCTGTCGTGTCCATCCTTTATAGTGCAATCCTACATCTACTACTAACCTGCAAGCCCTCCACATCTCATAGGTATATCTACCAAAGCGGTCGTAGGGGTCTTCATACATCCCCATCTCCTCACCGAGATACTCGGAGTAGAGGCCCCACCCTTCGCCAAAAGCACTGATGTAAAAGCTCTTTCTGAAGGCTGCGATACTATCTAATTCTGCAGCCAGCATGATTTGTAAGTGATGACCTGGCACCGCCTCATGCACGGTGAGAGCAGGTAGATTATATAGTGGTCTTGACTTTAAGTCATAGGTATTCACCCAGTAGATACCTGGACGGTCCTGTTTTCTATTACCTCGTACATATCTACCGCTCGTATATGTAGGTGCGATCTCTAGAGGTACTGGTTCTACTGTGAAAGGTATCTCGTACAAGTGCTTAAAAAGAGGTGGTAGCTGTCCCTCCGCCTTTTTACTTAACCAAGCTGCACGACTTAAAAGCTCTTCAGGTGTATCCGCATAAAATCTCTCGTCCTCTCTGAGCATCTGAATAAAAGAATCAAAAGAACCATCAAACTCTACTTCTTTGATGATGGCTTCCATCTTTGCTCGGATGCGTGCTACTTCTTCTTCTCCTCTCTGGTATATCTCATCCGGTGACAGCTCAAGTGTAGTAAAGTAGTCGGCTCTGTCTTCATAATATTCTCTTCCCCGAGGTATCTCAGATATACCTGGTTTATCGTAAGCGGCTTCCATATAAAAATAGTTGAGGAAGTGATCCAACCTGTGATATACTGGCCAGATCTGCGTCATGGCTACCTGGATATCCCTAGTATACTTTACTCTTTTATCCCCAGGTAGATTATCCAGCGACGCCATCGCCTTAGCCGTGAGCGGATGCTTGTCGAGCTCTGATGCCTTCCATGGCTCTATATGTCCGATGGCATTGCGCACGATGACCTTAGGTGCTACCACCCCTTCTTCAACCCCAAGTCGGAGTAACTTCATATGATCTTCTAGGTAGCTTCGATATGAAGGTAGCCACCTCAGATAAGCATCGTAGTCCGAGGTATCTTCATAGGGAAGACGTTGTATGGCACGTGCTATAGAGTTATAAAAGCCACCTTCTGCATTAAATGGTATCAGATACATCTTATACTCAAGTTGATCAATCACACCTTTTAACTTGAGCTCCATAGTCTCATACGATATCTGATCTGCAGTGCATAGATGAGATATATCGATGGTGAGCAGTTGGTCCATCAAGGAGCGGTACTGCAGTTTTTGGTCCTGATAGTCTTCTTCGCTGAAGGTGGTTATCGCGATCGGATGCCGACCGCTCCATAGTCCATCTGACGTAGATAGCGTCTTCTCATACCTACTAATCTGCTCCAAAAGGCGCGCAAAGCTCAAAGATTCGTCTGAAAAGTCGTCTTGACCATAGACTATAGAAACTGTCGTACAACTCAGTAGGAATAAAATAATGTATCGCATACCTGAAAGATATGGATCTATATATCAACTTTTAGTAGATAAATGCATTTGCTATATAGCTAGAATAGTCATTGATGACGAATTTTGCAGTTATCTAGACAATTAAAAAGCCGATATACTTGTTGGGATTATTACATTAGTGATCGAGTTTCAATAGAGCGTAATCGATGAATAGAAAAGAAGAAATCACCACTCAATTCAGCGAATTAGAGCTGGAAATAAAAGAAAAGCTCAAAAACTGGAAGCAGGTGATCAAGGACTATCAAGTCCCGAGCCACCGAAAGGCTACACTTCAGTTAGTTACTACATTTTTACCATTTCTCGCGCTGTGGGTACTTATGTATTTCAGTGTGGACTGGTCCATATTTATTACGATTGCTCTCGGAGCAATCAATGTGTTTTTTCTCGTGCGTATTTTCATTATCCAGCACGATTGTGGGCACCAATCATTTTTCAGATCTAAGAAGCTGAATAACACCGTAGGCTTTATCTGCAGCTTTTTCTCTACCATACCTTATAAGTACTGGGCAAAAGTCCACAACCATCATCACGGACATACTGGACAGCTAGAGGAAAGAAATATCGGTGACATAAACTTTATCACGGTCAGCGAATATCGAAGTCGCGGCAAGTGGGGAAGATTTAAGTATCGATTATTCAGAAGTCCTTTTGTCCTCTTCTTTATTGCGCCATTCTTTTATCTGGCTGTGTCTAATCGCATCCCATCTTTTAATCTAAGAGGATGGAACAAAGTGAGAAGAACTCAGGTGATCAATAACTTCTTAATCCTTGTATTGTATCTCACGCTTGGATACTTCTTAGGGTGGGCAAGATTTTTCTTGATACAGATGATTATGGTCTTAGGATTCTTCTGCGTTGCTTTCTGGTTTTTCTATGTCCAGCATCAGCATGAAGAGACGTATATGAGATGGAGAGGAAACTGGGACTATCTATTAGCTTCTATAAGAGGTGCGAGTTATTATAAGCTCCCAAAGGTCTTCCAATGGCTCACAGGCAATATAGGACTTCATCATATCCATCACTTAAGCTCACGTATACCCAACTATAATCTGGAGAAGTGTCTGAAAGAGAATCCTCTTTTTACGAAGTATGCCAAGACTATGACTTTCATGGATAGTCTGAAGACAGTTACGCTCAAACTTTATGACGAGGAGAGACAAAGGATGATCTCCTTCCGAGAGTTCTATCGATTAGAAAGAGTGGGTTTAGTATAAAGCCGATCGATATTTACCTTAATGGCTAATCTGTTTTTTGAAGTCTCTTGGATTGAGCTGAGTGACTTTCTTGAAGACCCGATTAAAATAAGATAAGCTCTCAAATCCACATGCATAACATACCTGGCTTATGGACTTCCCTTCTATCATCATGAGCTTAGCTTGACTGATGCGATATCGTTGAAGGAACTGGATAAAAGTATATCCTGTAGCCTCTTTGAAATATCTGCAGAAAGCTTCTTTCGTCATATTAGCAAGCTCAGAGATATCTGAGAGACTTATGGCATCTCCATAGTGCTCATCTATGTATCTATGGATTATTCTCATCCTGTCATGTTCTTTATCATTGACGAGTACATTGAAGGGCTCAGGAAACACCAAATCATCAGCAACATAAGAGCGCGATAGATCCTGTAACAACTCTATAATCTTGATGTATTGTAAGTGAGGAGCAAGGCCTTCGAGATCAAATATTCTTGCCCCGATCTCTTTCTTTTGAGCATGAGAAAACACAATGACCCTCATGGCATTTGCAAAGAGCCCTCTCACTGAAGACATCTCAGGCACACACATCAGCTGCTGTTCTACCAGTTCCTTCCTGAGATGTAGCACTACTTTTCTATACTCTGCAGTTAGTCCGTAATCCCAGTTGAGATGAGGTATACCAGACCCGATCAGCACAAGGTCACTTCCGTGAAATGAAGATATGTGATCACCGATCCGCCTTTTGCCCTCAGTTGCCTCTATATATACGAGCTCATACTCTGGATGGTAGTGCCATAAGTACAGATCGCTTAATCGAGGATTAAACAATAAAGAGAATGACTTTGATAGATCTGTCGTGATCGTCTCAAGCCTAAGAGTTCTTATGTTTTTCACTTTATTGGTAATTATCAATGCTTATTAGCACAAAAATATCAATATCGTACAACTATATGCTAATCACGTCCTAGACAAACATCATGATGTGCATCACCTTTAGACCATAATAATACATCTAGCATGAAGCATAAGACGATGGCACCAAGCATGGTGCCGGATAATCAACATAAGGACATACCGGGTAATCCATCCACTGCTAAGAGTAGCAACGTGCGACTTCGAACAGAAGCGACTGCAGATACACTAAGAGTTCTCTCTATAGAAGATTGGCATTTCTGGCGAGAGAATGGCTACGTTGTCATCAAGCAAGCGGTTAGTCGCGAGCAAGCTGCTGAGTCCGCGGCCTTCTTATGGGAGTTTGAAGACAAAGACCCTGAGGACCAAGCTACTTGGTATTCGGCTCCTAGAGCAGAGATGCAAATGAAGGAACTCGCAGGCACGGGTATGGTCGAAGTCTATAATAACCAGCATCTGTGGAACAATCGTCAGATGCCGAGAGTACATGATGCCTTTGTCGATATATGGGGTACTGAAAAACTATGGGTCACTATCGATAGGGCTAACTTGAACTTCCCGATTAGACCTGGGTATGAGTACAAGGGTTTTATTCATTGGGATTATGATCCAGACACGAAGCCTCAAAACGTGCAGGGGGTGTTAGCCTTGGCGGACCAACTGGATGAAAACATGGGAGGGTTCCAGTGTATCCCGTGGTTATATCGCAACTATGATACCTGGAAACTCTCACAACCCGAAGATCGCAACAAGTTCCAACCCGACATCACCGAGCTCGAAGATCACATCGTCAAAGTCCCGCTAGAAGCTGGAGACCTATTAATTTTTAATAGCTCAGAACCCCATGGGATTAGACCTAATCACTCTAAAGATCAGGTGCGGATCGCCCAGTACATATCTATGATGCCCGCTCAAGAAGACAATGAGGATTTACGAAAGTGGAGAATCAAATCATGGAAAGAAAGAATCGCTCCAGAAGGATACGCCTTCCCCGGTGATCCACGCAACTGGGAGCAAACCAAATATGAGACGGCCGAACTGACAGAGCTAGGAGAAAAATTGTTAGGTTTAAGGGATTGGTAATCGTGAAATATGGATTTACAGCTTGATGGTAAGGTAGCCTTCATAACGGGGTCAACCGCAGGCATAGGGTATGGTTGTGCCAAGCTACTCAGCAAAGAAGGCGTCACCGTCATCCTTAACGGACGATCTGAAAAAGGTGTGCTTGAAGCAGTTGCAAGACTGAAAGAAGAAGTAGGTCATGAAAACATATCTGGTATAGCGACAGACTTTTCTGATGCAGGTGAAGTGAGCGACCTTCTTTCGAGGCTCAGAGATATCGACATCCTCATCAACAATGTAGGTATCTATCGCTCACAATCTTTCTTAGAAAGTACAGATCAGGATTGGTATAATCAGTATGAGGTCAATATCATGAGTGGGGTGCGCTTATCAAGGCAGCTGCTACCCAAAATGATGGATAGCGGATGGGGAAGAATCATCTTCGTCTCCAGTGAGTGCGCTACCCTAGTGCCAGAAGACCTCATAGGATACAGCTCAACCAAGGCTGCTATCTTAGCCATATCTCGTGGATTAGCACAACTTACACGAGGCTCCCAAGTAACGGTTAATACTATAGTCCCGGGTTCTACTATGACAGAAGGCGCTCAGGAGTTTCTGAGTAATCTTGCTGATAAAGAAGGAACGAGTGTCGAGCAGGCAGAATCAGATTTTTTCAAGAATATAAGAACTTCATCTTTAATAGAGCGATTTGTAAGTGTCGAAGAAGTATCTTCTGCTATCGCATACCTCGCAAGTCCGCTTTCTGCGGGGACTAATGGCTCGACAATCAAAGTAGACGGTGGTAGTATGGGCGGCATTTTCTAATCAACGATTTTTAGAACAGTGGGTATAGTAGACATCATTATCATCGCCATATACTTCGGCATCATACTATGGATAGCGAAGTGGGCAGCACAAGGGAAGAAAGATGGTACCTTTTCATCCGTAGACTATTTTTTAGCAGGTAAGAACCAAGGGTGGCTCGTCATAGGTGCCTCACTTTTTGCCTCCAATATAGGATCGGAGATTATCCTTGGCGTGTCAGGTGCTGGAGCGAGAGCAGATATGCCGACAGCTAATTTTGAGATTATCGCGTCGCTCGTCTTGATCTTATTCGGTTGGATATTCGTACCATTCTATCTTCGATCTGGAGTATATACGATGCCAGAGTTTCTTGAAAAAAGATACAATCGAGCATGTCGTAACTACTTGTCAGTTGTGTCAGTCTTAGCTTATATCATCACCAAGATATCCTTGATCATATTTGCCGGGGCACTAGTGTTTGAAGTACTCGGCATACCCTTCTGGACAGGTGCTATTATCACCGTTGTTGCCACTGGGCTCTATACTGTCCTTGGTGGGCTCAAAGCCGTGATTTACACAGATCTTGTACAGGCTTTTGTATTGCTACTAGGGACAGCAGCTGTGACGATATTTGGCCTGCAGCAGATAGGCGGCTGGGGAGAACTCATCACCACCATCTCAGAGGCATCTATCAATAACAATGGACCGACTGTCGATAAGTTTTTTAATCTCTGGCGTCCGATGGAAGATACCGAGTATCCTTGGACAGGTATGCTCTTTGGTGCTCCTATCCTTGGTGTGTGGTACTGGTGTACGGATCAATACATCGTGCAACGTGCGCTATCTGCCAAGGATGTATCCAACGCAAGAAAGGGGGCTTTATTCGCTGGATATCTAAAGCTATTGCCCGTCTTTGTCTTTTTTATACCTGGTGTAGTCGGATATGCTCTTCTTCAGAAAGGGATGATTGATTTTTCACTTGCAGATGCAGATAAGGCACTTCCCGCTATGATCAATCAAATCCTACCTACGGGTATCAAAGGACTTGCGATAGCAGGCTTACTGGCAGCATTGATGAGTTCTTTGTCTTCAGCATTTAACTCTAGTTCTACCCTACTGACCATAGACTTTTATCAAAAGTTCAAGCCCAATGCTTCAGAGAAAGATCTAGTCCGATTTGGCAGACTAGCGACTATCATACTTGTCGTCCTCAGTCTAGGTTGGATTCCATTTATGGAGTCACTGATGGGAGGAGGTATATTTCATTATCTCCAGAGTGTCCAAGCATATATCTCTCCGCCTATAGCAGCCGTATTCTTGCTAGGACTGTTCTTTAAGTGGATTAATGGCAAAGGCGCTATCGTTGCTTTATGGACAGGGTTTGCACTTGGCATCTTTAGGTTAGTTGCCGAATTCATGAACAATGAAGGCACTATCACCGTCGCAGCTAACAGCCTGCTCGGTCGATATCTCGATATCAACTTCCTTCACTTTGCACTCTTCTTATTTATACTATGTGCTATCATCTTAGTCGTCGTGAGTAGGTTGACAGAACCACAACCAGTAGCAAGTTTAGAGTTGGTAACCTTCCAAAAAAATCGAACTGTTACAGACGATACAAGACCGAAGGATATGATGATCACCATAGGCCTATTGATATGCGTAGCGATCCTCTGGTTGTTGTTTAGTCCTATAGGTATTGGGTAGAGACATATAGGTTTACACTTTCGTAAATGAGTCGATCGTTCTTCTTTCCACAACCCGAAATGAGAGCTATCTTCTTTATTCAAATACTCTTTATCGGTTGGAGTCATTTGCTAGCTCAACCAGAAATTAAAGATATACACGAAAAAGGCCTAGCAGCCGGGTACATCTATAGTGGCGGTGACGAAGAGCAAAAAAGCCGCTCTATTATTGAATTAGAATATTGGTCTACTAGATATAGTCAAGGTATCCACTATCTCGGCTTATTTAAATATGCAGGGATGGAAATCGGCGTGAATACTGAGAGATTTACTAT
>CAYYBR010000118.1:0-12632 GCA_964470035.1 uncultured Saprospiraceae bacterium | reverse complement strand
CACACATTATTGTGTAGAAGGTAATACAAAGATGTATGGGGCTGCTTTGTTGCGAATGAGAGAAAGCGATTTTGAGGAAGTAAAACATTATGGGGGTGTTTCTCCTTCATGGCCTATCAACTATGTGGATATAGAGTCTTATTATTCTGAAGCAGAGAAACTTTATCATGTACATGGTCAAAGAGGGATAGATCCTACAGATCCTCCAGTATCTTCATCATACCCTCATCCAGCTATAGAGCTGGAGCCAAGAATGAAAGAAATCTATGAATCCTTACAAGCTCATGGATTGAATCCTGCCCCGCTTCCAATTGGTGTGAGGTTACCTATGGATAATAAAGTACAGAGATCAAAAGTCAAGCTCTCATTATTTGATGGTTATCCAGATCCAACAGAGTCTAAGGCTGATGCCCATGTTATAGCACTCAAGAAGGCATTAAAACGAAAGAATGTAGTTCTGAAAACCAACCGGACTGCGATCAAGTTAGAAACAAATGAAAAAGGTGATAAAATAACCAAAGTTGTATGTGTTACACCTAAAGGAAAAACAAAAAAATATAGTGCCGATACTATAATCGTGTCATGTGGTGCTGTAAATAGTGCCGCCCTTTTACTCAAATCAAAAAGCAACTTACATCCTAATGGCTTAGCCAATTCTTCAGATATGGTAGGTCGTAATCTGATGATACATAATAACGGTACAGTCGTTGCTATCTCAGACAAGCCCAATGATTCAAAATTTCAAAAGGCATTTATTATCTCAGACTTTTATCATGGAGCGAAGGACTCGGAGTTTCCGTTAGGGTCAATTCAGTTAATGGGTAAGACAGACCCAGATACGCTAAGGACGGAGTTGGAAGAGATAAACCCTGATAAAATTTGGGATGTAAATGACGTGGCAAGCCACAGTATTGATTTTTTTATAACTGCTGAAGATTTGCCAGATAGAGACAACAGAGTAACAGTCACTAACGATGGTCAAATTAAAATAGATTATACAGCAAATAATCTTGAAGCCTATACCAGACTGAGAAAGAAACTTATTGAACATTTAGACCACATAGGTTGCCAAGAAGGTTATTGTAAGGATACAGTTTACGCAGGTTATAAGTTAGGAGTTTCAGGTGTGTCACATCAAAATGGAACGTGCAGATTTGGCAAAGATGCATCAACTTCAGTCCTAGATATTAATTGTAAGGCCCATGACATTGATAATCTCTATGTCGTAGATAGTAGTTTTTTCTGTAGTAGCTCAGCAGTTAATCCTAGCCTTACCATCATCGCTAATGCCTTAAGAGTAGGAGATCATCTTTTATCAATAAAATCTAATAAAACTAACTAACGCCAAAATGACAGATAATCATTACGATATAATTATAATAGGGACCGGTGCGGGAGGTGGCACTTTGCTTCATAAACTTGCAGATTCTGGTAAGAAAATATTAGTCATAGAAAAGGGAGGTTATATTCCTAAAGAAAAGCAGAATTGGAATACAGAGGAAGTTTTCATAAAGGGGCGTTATAAGACTAAAGAGTCATGGTACGATAAGAATGGTAAAGCCTTTGTTCCTGGACAACACTATTGTGTAGGTGGCAATACAAAAGTTTATGGAGCAGCCCTGTTTAGATTGAGGGAAGAGGACTTTGGCGAGATAAAGCACCATGAAGGTATATCACCAGCTTGGCCTATAACTTATGATGACTTAAAGGATTATTATCAAGAGGCTGAAGAACTGTATCATGTAAATGGTACGAGAGGCAGTGATCCCACTGAGCCTGCAGAAACCCGTCCATATAAACATGGGGCAGTAGAACATGAACCGCGTATACAGAAACTATATGATGATCTTGAAAAATTTGGACTGAGACCTTTTCCTCTCCCGGTAGGTTTGAGGAAGTCAGATTTTGAAGACGCAGAGTTAGTATTAGATCGTTTTGATGGTTATCCTGATCCAACTGAGTCTAAGGCAGATGCACATGTAATTGGGGTCAAGCCGAATGCATCAAAGGATAACATTACAATTTGGACACACTGTGATGTACAACATTTTGAAACTGAAGTAACTGGAAGTAAGATATCCAAAGTTATTACGCAAATGGATGGAGAAACGCGTACGGCAACAGCAGATGTATATTGCCTTTGCGCTGGAGCTATCAATAGTGCGGCTATACTGCTTAAGTCCAAAAATGACAAACACCCAAATGGACTATCTAATAGGAGTGACCAAGTAGGAAGAAACTATATGTGTCATAACAACACTGCGATGCTTGCGCTTTCTATCAAGCCTAACCCAACGACTTTTGGAAAGACATTTGCGATTAACGATTACTACTACTCATCAGGTGATTTTGAATTTCCACTGGGGCATATACAGATGCTTGGCAAGTCTGATCCTGTGATGTTTCAAGAAGAAGCTCCATCGTTTGCTCCTGGAATTACTTTGAAATATCTGGCAGAGCATGCCTTAGACTTTTGGTTGACTTCTGAAGATTTGCCAGATAAGAATAACAGGGTAATTATAAAAGATGGAAAGCTCTTTCTCCACTATACTGAAAACAATTTAGAAGGTCATCGTCGATTAGAAAAGAAGCTTAGATACGCTCTTGAGCACGCGGGGTGTAAAAATCATCTTTTACCTAATCACATCTACTTAGGAAAGAAAATTCCAATTGCTGGTGTAGCACATCAGTGTGGGACAACTGTGATGGGTGAAGATCCTAAAACATCAGTTCTCAATACATATTGTCGAAGTCATGAGGTTGATAATTTATTTGTTGTCGATGGTGGGTTTTTCCCATCCAGTGCCGCTGTTAATCCTGCATTGACAATTATGGCTATGGCCCTTCGTGTAGGGGATTTTATAAATAAAGAGATTTTTAAATCGTGAAGTATAAATTAATCTTGGGTCTATTGTTTTTTGCGGCGACATGTATGTCGCAAAAAGTAACTAATGTAACCCATGTGGCATATACTGTATCAGATACAGAAAGTGCCGTAACGTTTTTGGAAAAAAATGTTGACGCAGAAGTTAATTACACCAAAGAGATATCTGGCATAGAACTCCAGAGGTTATTTGGCATAAGAGACCAGAGCCTTTCCTTACAATTGACTTCAGTTGCTATAGGAAGTAATGAATTGAGATTGTTAGAATTTGAATCAGAACTCCCATCCAGAGAAATTCCATTTGACTCTAAGTCAAATGATCTTTGGTTTCAACATATAGCCATCGTTGTAGACGATATGCATCCTGCCTACAAGCAAGTTCATGATAATAAAGTAGAGCATGTAAGTACAGCACCACAGACCTTACCAGATTATATACCTGCAGCAGCGGGCATATCGGCCTTTTATTTTAGGGATAAGGATGATCATAATCTCGAGTTAATCTACTTCCCAGAAGGGAAAGGTAATCCTAAGTGGAAGAAGGAAACTGATGATATGTTTTTAGGTATAGATCATACAGCCATAGGGATTAGTGATACCGATGTGAGTCTTGATTTTTATCAGGATGTATTGGGTCTGCAGGTAGCGGGTAATTCTGAGAACTACGGACCAGAACAAGAACACTTGAATCAAGTATTTGGAGCGAGATTGTTAATTACAGGCTTGCACGCAGCCATGGGCTTTGGTGTGGAATTTTTAGAATATATAGCTCCCCCTGGAGGAAAGCCTTACCCTGAAGACTCTACTCCTTTGGATCATTGGTATTGGCATACAGCAATGGAAGTAGATGACCTGTCTGGATTAATTGATAAGATTGAAAATGAAAATTATGAAATAGTCTCTAGTGGCATAGTAGCCATAGAGGAACTAGATTATATGAAAAGTGTAATTGTCAGAGATCCTGATGGTCACGCCGTACTCTTATTTGAACGTAAAAATTAATACTTACTGTAATGAAAAAATTGCTATTAAATTTATTTGCAGTTATATCTATTGTAGCTGTTTCCTGTGGTCCATCCTGTGACCAAGAATATCCTGTTGGTATGGACTTGGATTATATGGATGACAATCAAAGATCTATGGACGGTCTTGATGTGGTTTCTTTTTCAATAAGTAAAAATCCGAGCCAAGGAGTAGACGCCTTAAAATCATCTCATAATGGCGTGGACTTTTTATTTTCTTCACCTGAGAATAAAAGATTATTTGATGGAAATCCCGAAAAGTATATGCCACAAATAGGTGGCTATTGTGTTGTTGCTGCCGCTCATGGTAAAGTAGAGGCGGTTGACAAAGAACACTATGCTGTATATAATGGCAAACTTTATTTTGTAACAAACCAAAAAGCCTATGACGTGTGGATGAAAGATCAAGAAGGCCTCACGAATAAAGGTGAATCTATGTGGCCTTGTTTAGTTGCTAAAGAAGGCAGAAAAATTTAATAATCATACAATAATCAAAAACATGAAACATTTTAATTTCTTTTTTACACTGTTACTATGTAGTTCTTTTTGTTCTGCTCAACATCTCGTGAATGTTGATTCTAGAGGAGTAATGTTAGATGGGTATGACGTTGTTGAGTTATGTAAAAAGAATGAAGTACCAGGCACGTATAAGCATACTGCTCAGTATCAAGGTGCAACTTATCAATTTGCTTCAGATGCTAATAAGAAGATGTTTGAAGCTGATCCTGCTAATTACGCCCCTCAGTATGGTGGTCATTGTGCTATATCTACTTCTATGGGAATGTTAGAACCTGGACATGTCAGCACTTGGTCTATCGTCAATGATAAACTCTATGTTCAGCGAAATGCAAAAGCTAAGGGAATGTGGGAAAGTAGAGGAGCTCAAATGTTCATCCCTAATGCGGATAAAAATTGGCCTGAGATCAGCAAGTCATTTGGATCAAATCTCACTTTTGCTGACTTGCAAGATGGTAGGTTGACGTTTGAAGCGGCAGAGGCAATTGGAAAAAGAGCATTAAAGTATCTAAGAGAGAACAGAGCTCCAGGTGGTGCGATCGCCATAGTGGATGAAGCGGGAATGCCGATATATGTCATCAGAGAGACTGGTACATTCAGATCTTCATCAGACGTGTCAATAGGTAAGGCAAGATCTGCAGCGCTTTTTGGATTTCCTACTAAGCGATTAGAAGATGGTATTTACGGAGGAAGGAATTCGTTGATTACAGCTGGATATAATATGATGAGAGGAGGGTTGCCAATTATGGTCAACGGGAAAGTTGTTGGTGGCATAGGTGTTAGTGGAGCAGCTTCAGCGGATCAAGATGTAGAAATATCCGAAGCAGCATTAGGACTAAGATAACAAAAATACAAGTCACCCATCTCATATGTACAATGTGTGCAGACGAGATGGGTGACAAAAAAAACTCAAAATGAAATTACTTAAATTCCTTTTCTTCTTTATTGTTATTCCAGTTTTATCGGCACAAGAGAGCCGAGAACTTGTCGTGGATAATCCCGATGCTATTGTTGATTTAAGAAGTCACACTGGCGTAAATATGGTAAGTGCAGAGTGGAGATACTCTGATGCCACCATTGTTGATGATCAACTGGGAGCTCCAGGACCATCAGAGGGTGATCCGCTACGCCTGTATCCAACTGGACCAAAACAAGCGACTTGGAATATAGAACCCAAAGCAGGGAGTGTTGATTTTGATGATAGCAAATGGGAAGTATTGGACCCGACATCACTGGAAGAAAGGAGGGGCCCTGGTAGGTTATCATTTAATTGGTATAGGATGAATATTACCATCCCTTCGTCAATTGATGGTTTTGATCCTACTGGATCTACAGTCGTTTTTGAGATAGTAATAGATGACTATTCAGAAATCTGGGTGAATGGTGAGCTACCTAAGACATTTGGGCAATCTGGAAATGGAATGGTCAAAGGATTCAATGCACGTAATCGTATTTTTCTTACGGACAATGCAAAGGTAGGAGATCAATTTCAGATAGCTGTTCTTGGTATAAATGGCCCAATGGCAGATGCACCAGATAATTACATATGGATTAGATCAGCTACGCTTGATTTTCATAAAGAGTATGATGTTAACCCTAGTTGGAAAGATGTAGGACATATAGTCAAAACTCAACCTGAGTTAGATGAGCTGATAAGTTCAGATGCTACAATTGATAAGCTGGCAGATGGTTTTCAATTTATAGAAGGTCCAGTCTGGCATCCAGATGGATATCTTTTGTTTAGTGACCCTAATGCAAATGTGATTTACAAATACTCTCCTTTGACAAAAAATGTAGAAGTCTTTATGACAAAGACTGGTTATACAGGCACTGATGTAGGAGAGATACATCAACCTGGATCTAATGGTCTTACGCTAGATCAGAATGGAAGACTCTATGTCTGCCAACATGGCAACAGACAAGTGATCAAACATGAAAGAAAAGGACCTGTAACTGTTATTGCTTCTCATTATAATAATCAAAGACTGAATAGCCCGAATGATCTTGTTTTCAAATCTGACGGGACGTTATATTTTACAGACCCTCCTTACGGTCTTAAGAAAGCCTATGATGACCCTGTCAAAGAAACGCCACATCAAGGGGTGTACCGAGTCATCAATAACAAAGTAGAACTCTTAACTACTGAAGTAGGTGGACCTAATGGTATAGCATTCTCACCAGATGAAAAATATCTCTATGTGAGTAATTGGGATATCAGAGATGTCATGAATGCCAAGAAAGTGTACCGCTTTCCAGTTATGAGTGATGGAAGATTAGGGAAGGGAGAAGTATTTTATGATATGATACAAACTGATGAGGCAGAAGCACTTGACGGTATCAAAGTAGATTTAAATGGGAATTTGTATGTCTCCGCTCCTGGAGGTGTATGGATTATCTCACCAGAAGGCAATTTGTTAGGGAAAATTATTGCTCCAGAAAGACCAGCCAATATGGCTTGGGGTGATGATGGCAAAACACTTTACCTAGCAGCTCATACTGGATTGTATAAAATTAGAACGAAAGTAGGTGGCAAGATGCCAGGTATAACAAAATAATAATTAGGAAACAAAGAAGAATATGTATCAAAAGCCGAATGAAAGATTATGCGGTCAAACAGCGATAGTAACAGGTGCAAACTCTGGCATAGGAGCAGCAGTTGCAAAAGCTATAGCTAGGGATGGAGCCAATGTGGTTATTAATTATGTCTCGAAGCCTGAAGTAGCTGAAGAAATCGCACATGAGATTACAAATGACGGCTCTTGTGGTGATGCTATTGCCATACGTGCTGATGTCAGTAAGGAAGATCAAGTAATCAATATGTTTAATCAAACAGTCGACAAGTTTGGGACTGTTGATATATGTGTGGCAAATGCAGGATTGCAGAGAGATTATGCAATGCATGAGATGCCAATAGAAGAGTGGCAGCTGGTAATAGACGTAAATCTTACCGGCCAATTTTTATGTGCGAGAGAAGCGATACGCGAGTTTATGAGGAGAGGTAGAAGACCAGAAGTATCTAAAGCATTAGGTAAAATAATCCACATGAGTTCTGTGCATGAAGTGATACCATGGGCTGGCCACGCCAACTATGCAGCTTCAAAAGGCGCTATCGTCATGCTGATGCAGACGATCGCTCAAGAGTATGGGCCGATCGGTGTTAGAACCAATAGTATCGCTCCGGGTGCTATCAAAACGCCTATTAATACAGATGCATGGGAAACACCAGAAGCTCTAAAAGAGCTCAACAAGCTGATACCTTATAAGCGGATAGGTGAGCCATCAGATATAGGTGCAGCAGCAGTGTGGCTATGTTCGGATGAGTCCGACTATGTCAATGGTACCACTCTCTTTGTAGATGGAGCTATGACTTGCTACCCAGGATTTACCACTAACGGCTAACAATGAGAATTTTAAAACTAAAAACAAGACGAAGAAAATAAGTCATTATGAAGAAGAAAGTAGTGAAAGGCAAAACTAAAAAGTCAAAAAAAGCATCCGCTGCAGCGAAGAAGAAATTAAAGAGTACTAAGAAGAAGACAATAAAAAAGAAGGCACCCAAAAAGAAAAGTGCAAAGAAGAAAGTAGTCAAGAAAAGCGCAAAGAAAAAGTCTGTAAAGAAAAAACTATCAAAAAAGAAGAAGAAGTAAGTGACAAACAAAGATTTATGGCTACAAAAGAAGACATAAGGTTAAGTGATAACTACGCTGGGAAAAAGAAGTGGTTAGAATGGGGTCCTTATCTCAGTGAGAGACAATGGGGGACTGTCAGAGAAGACTATAGTCCAAATGGATCTGCTTGGGATTACTTCCCTCATGATCATGCAAGATCACGAGTATATAGGTGGGGTGAAGATGGCATAGCAGGGATCTCAGATCGTCATTGTGCCATATGCTTTGCTATTACTTTGTGGAATGGAAATGATGATATCCTTAAGGAGAGAATTTTTGGATTGACTGGCCCAGAAGGTAATCACGGTGAAGATGTCAAGGAGCTCTACTACTATCTAGATAGTACGCCTACTCATTCTTATATGAAGCACTTGTATAAGTATCCCCATAAAGCTTTTCCATATGGTGATCTTGTAAAGACGAATGCGGAACGGGGAATAGGAGAATTAGAGTATGAATTGCTTGATACAAATATTTTCAAAGACAACGATTACTTTGATGTATTTACTGAGTATGCAAAGGAAGATGAAGAAGATATACTCATTAAGGTTACAATTGCAAATAGAGCAGATCATGACGAGAAGATATGGTTGATGCCTACGGTCTGGATGAGAAACTTGTGGTCTTTTGATCAGATGTACGGCTACCATGGGATAACGAAAGAACAAGATGAAAAGGAGTTTGGGTCAGTAAAAGTATCTCATCCCAAGTTAGGAGATTATCATTTGTATTTTGAAAAACCCAAAGAATGGTTATTTACAAATAACGAAACTAACACTGAAAAACTATTTGGCCAAAAGAATGAAAGTCCATATGTGAAGGACTTATTTCACGACGTCGTAATCAATTCTGATTTTGAAAAGACTAGAGTGAAAACCGAAGGGACGAAATTCGCACCGATGTATTGTCAGGTTGTAGAAGCTAATAAAGAAGTCGTCTTTAAGTTAAGGCTGTCAAAAAAAGAACATAAATCTAATCCTCTAAAGAAGAGCTTTGATACTTCTTTTGCAAAAAGATTAGAGGAAGCGGATGAATTCTTCGCAAAATTCACAAAATGTAAAGATGAAGATTTAGAAAATATCCAAAGGCAGGCTTTCGCTGGAATGATGTGGTCTAAGCAGTATTACAACATTGATATGGAGAGCTGGATGAAAGGAGATCCAGGCCATCCAGCACCACCGTCAGAGCGATTAAGTGGACGCAACAATGAGTGGATGACACTTAACAACGAAGACATTATATCTATGCCTGATAAGTGGGAATATCCATGGTATGCAGCATGGGATCTTGCTTTTCATTGTGTCCCAATAGCTATGATGGATGCGGAATTCGCTAAGGATCAAATGCTCCTTATGACTAGAGAATGGTATATGGCGCCTAACGGACAAATACCAGCGTATGAGTGGGCTTTCTCTGATGTAAATCCACCTGTTCAAGCTTGGGCGACATATGAGATTTATAGGATTGATAAGGAGCAGAATGGAAAAGGAGATATTTCTTTTCTTAAACGTATGCAAAATAAGCTCGCCTTAAACTTTACTTGGTGGGTGAATAGAAAAGATAGAAGTGGCAATAATGTCTTCGAAGGAGGTTTCTTAGGATTAGATAATATTGGAGTTTTTGACAGAAGTAGCGAAATCCCGGGGAATGGGTATTTAGAGCAAGCTGATGGTACAGCTTGGATGGCGTTATTTTCGCTCAATATGCTTCAGATATCACTTGAAATAGCGAAACATGACAGAGCTTATGAGGATATGGCCACGAAGTATTTTGAGCACTTCATATATATCACAGAATCACTCAATAAAATAAGCAACGAATGGACTGGGAGTTGGGATGAACAAGATGGATTCTTTTATGACATTCTCGTACTCCCTAACAATACTTATATACCCATCAAAGTACGATCTCTAGTAGGCCTAATGACGCTCAATGCTGTCTTGCATATAGATGCTGAAACATTAGAAGCCTTACCTAATTTTTATAGTGGTGTCAAGTGGTTTAGAAATTACAGACGGAAGCATGGAAAGTACTTGGCCATAGAAGATTTAGAAGAGAAAGATGATCTGATATTATCATTAGTCCCTAAGGCTAGAATGATAAAATTACTCCATGCCTTGTTGGACGAAAAAGAATTTTTTAGTCCATACGGTATCAGAGGACTATCCAAGGTCCACGAAAATCCTTATTCTATAATGATTGATGGGCAACTATTTTCTGTGAAATATGCGCCTGCTGAATCTGAAATTAGCCTCTTTGGAGGTAATTCTAATTGGAGAGGTCCTATATGGATGCCTATGAACTTCTTATTTGTTCAGGCATTGCAAAAATATTACAGTTATTACGGAGAGGATCTTAAAATTGAATTCCCAGTAGGGTCAGGTGAGAAAATATGCCTTGATGAAATAAGTAGAAAAATCAGTCAGAATCTTGTCAACATATTTAAAAAAGATGCTAATGGAGATCGACCAGTTCATGCATTGCATCAGGAGATGTATAGAGATGAACACTTTAGAGATTTGATTTTGTTTTACGAATATTTTCATGGAGATAATGGAAGAGGAGTAGGTGCTACGCATCAAACGGGATGGACAGGCGTAGTGGCACACCTGATACATGAAAGTTGCTGGCAAATGACTAAAAAAGAGAAATGAAAATTACAGGTAACCTAACAGATTTATTGAGTCAAGAGTTTTTAATCACTAATAAGATCGGAGGTTATTGTTCTTCCAGTATTAGTTTTGCTAACACTCGTAAATACCATGGCATACTTGTATCTTCTGATAATCCACCAACTGAAAGAAATGTCTTAGTTCATAAAGTAGAAGAAAGAATAAAAATAAACGAGAGCTATTATGATCTAAGTGTTAATAACTACGAAGGCAAGATTCACCCTGATGGACATCAATACTTAAAGAGATTTGAGAGGCAACCCGTCTCCAAATGGACCTACGCTTCAGGTTCTTGGGCTATAGAAAAAGAATTGATGATGGTGGATGGCTCCAATACTACAATCATTAATTATACGAATATTGGTAATGAGGATATAGAGATAGAACTACATCCGCTTTTTACATTAAGAGATTATCATTCAGTTCTTAGAGAGAATCACTATGACTTTTACTATAAAGGTGGGAGTAAGTCTATAAGAATCAATCCTTATCCACATAGTAAGGCCATCTATTGTAAATGGACTAATGGAGAGTTTATAGAGAATAGATCTTGGTATAAGAATTTTTACTACGAAAAATCAGCCTATAGAGGTTTAGAAGCAACAGAGGATAGTTATAGGATAGGATACATCAGTGCAAAGATTAAGAAAGGTAAGTCATTATCTCTTATCCTTACTGATGATGTTGATAAGATGGATATAACTCCTAAAGTGGTTAAGAGTAAACTAAAAAAATCTTACAACAAGTTTCGCTCAGAGGCTAAAGCTGATATATATCTTACTGATCTATTGTTGAGTGGAGAACAGTTTATTGTAAATCGAGCTTCTACAAAGTCCAGCACTATACTTGCGGGTTATCATTGGTTTACAGATTGGGGTAGAGATACTATGATCTCTATGCGAGGATTGACAATTAGTACAGGAAGAAAAAAGGAATCCGAATCTATTATCAATACTTTTTTCAAGTATTTGGATAAAGGTATGTTGCCTAATAGATTTCCAGATTATGATGGACAAGAAGTAGAATACAATACCATTGACGCAACACTGTGGTTGTTCATAGCCCTATATGAATATTTTGAAAGGTTTCGAGACAAGAAATATTTAAAGAAGTACATGGCTGATTTAGAGGATATATTGAGCCATCATATCAATGGAACAAGATATAATATTAAAGTCAATGAATCGGGCTTTGTCAGCGGTGGAGAAGAAGGTTGGCAGCTCACATGGATGGATGCACGTGTAGACGGATACGTTGTGACTCCACGTAGAGGAGCTCCAGTTGAAATTAATGTGCTTTGGTATAATGCACTAAAGATATTTGATTCATTCTGTAAAGAGTTTAAATATAAACCGTCCATCAAAATCAATAAATTCACGGCATTAATTGAAAAGAATTTTACATCCCAATTCTGGAACCCAGACGGATATCTCAATGACTATATTGATGAGAATGGTCATGCAAACAAGGATTTCAGATGTAATCAAATATACGCTGTAAGTCTGCCTTTCAGTCTCTTGTCTAAAAGTGAAGAGAAGAAAGTAGTTAATCAAGTAGAACAAAAGTTATTGACAG
Organism: uncultured Saprospiraceae bacterium; assembly: GCA_964470035.1. Lineage (GTDB taxonomy): Bacteria > Bacteroidota > Bacteroidia > Chitinophagales > Saprospiraceae > JAJRXG01. Next base: position 295 of record CAYYBR010000118.1, on the reverse strand, counting down.
ATTATGGCTTGCGTACATTGTCTCCTGATCACGATGCTTTTGTAAAAGTATATGGTGGTAATCAGTGGAGTAGAGATACCGCCTATCATCAAGGGACAGTATGGCCATTCTTTATATCAGAATATCTTGAAGCTTACCTAAAGGTTAATAAATATTCTAAGAAGGCTAGGGAAGTAGTATTAGAAAAACTGAAACCACTAGAAGAGCACTTTTATAAAAGAGATTGTATTCATGGGGTTTCTGAAATATTTGATGGCGAGTCGCCAGATGAAGGAAGAGGTTGTGTACAACAAGC
>CAYYBR010000117.1:0-12638 GCA_964470035.1 uncultured Saprospiraceae bacterium | reverse complement strand
GACAATATATTGTATGATATTGTGTTATCCGTCACTGAGAAAGACGGAGTAACGGTTGAGGCAGATATAAGTGGATTTTTGAATCTAGGAGCTAGTCCAGATGATGATGAGTATGCAACTTTTACGATACAATTAGTTGAGTCTGGTTCCGCCACTGTTGGTAATCCAAATGGAACGCCGGCTACCATCGAAGACTTTATCTTGATACAAAGAGATGTGGATTCTGTAACAGATCAAGATTTTACAGAAGTTGTAGGCGTAAGTACAAGTACTCCGCCAGATATGATTACACTTTCGGATAATACTAACTTAGAAGTAGGGGGGTTTATAAACGGTGGAGGCCCTTCCGGTAGCTTTACATTTTATCGCTTGGAACTATTGGCTGGAGCTACTCCATTTAGCACTTATCCTGCGCTTCAAGGAGAAGAGGAGACAGATCCTGACTATGGAGTTTCTTACTTTTATGAAAATTTTAGTTTTGTTGAATTAGTATTTGGAATAACAGGTTCTGAAGATGGTAACTTTAACAGGATTACAAGATTTGCTGCTGAGAAAGAATGTGATTTTGACCAAGACGGCATCCCAAATATTGTTGACCTAGATAGTGATAATGATGGTATCTACGACCTCTACGAAGCTGGACACGGCCAACTTGATTTTAACAATGATGGTAGAATAGATGGTGCAGATATCTCATCAGGCCCTAACGGTATTTTCGATTTGGTCGAAACGACACCAGAGTCCGCCAACATAAATTATATTCTCGCTGACTCTGATGCTGATACTTTTTTCGACTTTACAGAACTAGATTCTGATGATGACAGTTGTTTTGATACAGAAGAGGTTGGTGTACCTGATCCTGATGCAGATGGATTTGCAGATTCTGGATCGCCAGGTGTTGATGTTAATGGAAGGGTAATTACAATTGTATACGTAGAGCCGCCCTCCAATAGCTGGCAGGACCCAGCCCAAACTTGTCTCGAGATATGCGACAATGATCTTGACGATGACGGTGACGGCTTGATCGATGAGAATGATGCTGATTGCGCTGAATTTTTTCTTGAAGCAGAGTGCGGCTTTCCAGGTGATAATTGGATAAGAGGCTTTGATGCCGACGCATCTAATGATGATTTCTTAACGATATCCCCAGGATTAAACTCTCTTACTGTTCCGCCGACAAATGCTGCCGATCTAGTACGATTTACAGTCAATGTAAATGTTAGTGGCTCTTATCGAATCTTAGGACGAGTAAATTCTGATACTGGAGCTGATGATTCTTTTTGGGTAAGAGTCGATGAAGGGACTTGGCATAACTGGAATGACTGGAACACCGCAACTGTATGGGAGTGGTTGCCTATACAAGACAACGATAACGGCAACACGTTGATCAGATGGTCGTTGGATGCTGGAAGCCATACTATAGACTTTGCGTACAGAGAAGATGGAGCACGCATAGATAAACTCCACCTTACCATCAATGGCACTACTCCAGAAGGAGAAGGAGAAGAGTCTATAAATTGTGGGAGAAGGATAACCTATAATCTATTTATTCCTGCGCTACTTTTGAATAGATAGATTGTATCTTTTTTGCCACCTCTGATGCGCTAAAATTACTCTCAACGTATTTTCTAATTTCAAGTGGTTTATACCTTGGATAATTTTTATTCACATTTTCCATAGCGTGGGCTAACTCCATCACACTACTGGTTTTTGTAACTATGCCCAAACTTGTGTTGCTTATAATATATGATGCAGTCTGATGTGGATAAGATATTACAGGTAGTCCGCAGGCCATAGCTTCTACCATAGAAAGGCCATAAGTTTCCGTTTTGCTAGTGTGAACCAGAGCGTGAGCAGATTGAATCAACTGTAGTAACTGATTTCTATCAAGGTGACCGGGCAAAGATATTTGAGATTTTAAATCAAGTGTTTCAATTAATCTGACAAGATTTCCTTTCATCGGACCGGCTCCGGCGATCGAGAGTTTTGATGAAGGATAAGATTTAGTTAGTTCTGCAAAGGCTAAAATTAAGTCCTTCCAGTTTTTTCTTGTTATGAGATCTCCTACACCTATATAATGAAAGGGTTCTTTCTTCTTGCTAGATGCTGGTTGAAAAAATGAAGTATCTATGAAGTTGGGTATAGTTTCTACATTGGCAGAAGTGTGCTCTTGTAATCTTTTACTCAAAGGAGGACTCACGCCGTATAAGGACCTGGCATTTTGAAAGGCCTTTGTCGCCAGCTTCTTATGGAAGTCTTTTATAGATCCATCTAACCAGCCAGTATAGTGTTCAGTTATGATGTACTTAATTCCTAGGCGTTGTTGAATGATGGAAGCAACAGCGCCTCCAAGATAGGTGTGCGCATGTATGACCTGAGGCAATTGATCATCCCCTCTCTTTTCTAATACGTGTAGGACATACTTGGCGTATGCTTTCACCCATTTGTTAAGACCCCAACTTTGATTCTTAGGCCAGAATGGCCCTGACATGATATCCCCTCGATTCGAGTATCTATCCGTGTAAGATTTTGTTCTCGTCTTGGTTTTACCAGAAAGAATATAGGCGATGTTTAAGTCAACATAGATTAAATCTATTAAAACTCCTTCTCTACGTAGTAGTTGTATCTGCTCTTTTACGAAATCTCCGTTATTTGGTTCGAGTATACTAGGGTACCATCCTGAAAGAACAAGAACGCGAGGTTTGGATGTTGCCAGAGAGGTACTAGTCATGATCAGCTAAGATCACTATATTGAACCAATCTCTATCACACTTCCATTGGATTGTAGCATAATTATACCGCATTATAATCAGGTAGATCATCTCGAGAATTGCCTTGCTGCTTTGCTTGATCAACGATCAACGTTGAGCTATGAGGTGATAGTTGTAGATGTAGAAGCATTAGGAAAGAATGTCATAGAGAATAGGATAAAAGATACTCGTATCAGATGGATCATATCAAAGGATAAGAATCCCTACATATCTAGGAATATTGGGATAAAGCAAAGCAAAAGCGAGGTAATAATACTGCTAGACGCGAAGTGTCAAGTTTATCCAGGATTTATACAACGTGCTTATCAATCATGTACCGCACAACAGAAAGCCTTATTTGCTGGCCAGTATGTTTTAGATTTTGCTTCAGATCAGATCAAAGACAAGGTGTATGGAGCGCTTTATCTTCAGACACAGAAGAATGTAAAGCACAGCTATGGTGTTACTGCGGGTAACCTTGCTTTTTCTAAAGAGCTATTTATAGAAGCTGGACCATTTGATGAGTCTTATCATTCTGGTATGGATATTAAGTGGAGTAAGCATGTACAAAGCTTAGGCTACGAGATATCCTATGTGGCAGACATGAAGGCTAGGTACCCAGCCCAGACTTGGGCTGAACTTTGTCTGTCGCTTAAAAAGTACTTCTGTGGTATTTCTCATATACATAGCAATGAGAAGATGAGTGCAAGGAAAAGAATAAGATATTTTTTAAGACAGCTAATGCCTATGAAGTTCAGTACATACCGAGCATCACTCGCCAGTAGGACGATGGTTATCTCGACTACAGACAAAGTGTATCTTTGGTTGAGGGTATGGCAAGCTAAAATACATATGGCTAAAGCTTATCTCAGATGTTGGATGAAGCATGAAGGAAGACCATAAAGAGATATATCGCTCTTTCGCAAGAGATCAAGATCTACCACTCTTTTTCCAACCATGGTATCTAGATGCAGTAGTTGATGAAGGTGAATGGGATGTATGTCTTGCTGCAACTGACAATAAGATAATTGGAATCTGGCCATACTTCTTCAAGAAGCGCCACCTCATCTCAACGATTACTCACCCTCACCTGACACCGTATCTCGGACCGTACTTATTCTATCCAGACCTCATAAAGAAAGAACAAAGCAAAAGAAGCTTTGAGAGAAAAGTACTGAAAGAGCTTCATGACCAATTGCCTTCAGTATCAAGGCTCATTATGCATGGACACCCATCGTGGCAGAACTGGCGGCCCTTGAACTGGGAGGGGTATCAACAAACTACGCGTTATACACAGCGCGTAGATATGCGAAAGTCTGAGGAAGACTTGTATAAGGACTTAAAAGACAAAACCCGTAACCAGATAGCGAATGCTGCGAAGTCATTAAGTGTACAAAGTGCTCCTAACCCTCAAGTACTTTTCGACTTGAATCAAATGACTTTTAAAAAACAAGGAATAGTCCTGCCGTATACAGCTAGCCTTTTTACTAATCTACATGAAGCAGTGTCGTCAAGATCGCTGGCATTGAGCTTAACTGCTCAGGCTGGGGAAGATACTATCGCAGGACTATTTGTCATCAGAGATCATGATACAGCATATCTCATGTCCACAGGAAGAAGGGACGAAGCTCATAGTGGCGCGGTAGCACTCTTGATATGGGAAAGTATAAAAAGGATGAAAAGAGCTGGTGTCCAAACTTTCGACTTTGAAGGTAGCATGATAAGAGGTGTCGCTTCCTTTTTTGATGGATTTGGTGGAGAGCTCACACCTTATCATCGTATTACAAGAACTCCTACAAAATATCATCGCCTTGTATTTCAACTCTTAGCTAAAATTTGACGGTGAGGGCTCTTGTGATATATAGAGTAGATCGAGGTGTTCAGTCTAACATCGGTGTCGTCTATAAATTACTTGGCCAAGTCAGAGGGTTAGAGGCTCTTGGCTATCATGTTGATTATGTAATACATGATAAAATCGGCATTTACAAAAGTGGAAAAAAGATAGCTAAAGCATCAGATAACCTATTCTTTAAGTGGAGGTACTACGATAAGATCTCTGATGAGCACCTTGCAGGGTACGACCTATACATATATAGATATGGTTTATCTACCAGGTCCTTTATAAAGTGCTTACGGCGTACTCGATCGCTTAACCGAGCTTCAACTATCTGTATCGACATGCCGACCTACCCTTATGCCTACGAGTGGGAAGGAGTTAAAGGCAGATTTGCTATGTTGATAGATGGATATTGGTCCTCACACTTACGTAAATATGTCAATCGCATCATGCATAGCGGGATGGAATCGATGATCCATGGTGTTGCAACAGTGAGGATAACCAATGGTGTTGACCTAAATCGATTACATGTTCGACAGATCAATAGCGATAAAGGACTTCGCCTTTTAGCGATAGGGAAATGGAGATCTTGGCATGGCCTAGATAGATTAATCAAAGGTATGGCTAGCGCAAAGAGAGATGGCCTATCTGTCCATCTAGATGTAATCGGTGAGGGAGACGAACTACCTAGGTTAGAGCGAATAGTAAGCTCTATGAATATAAAAGATAGAGTTATCTTTCATAGGACCCTGACTGGAAGTGAACTAGATAGTTTGTTCGACCAAGCAGACCTTGGTGTTGGAACCTTAGGACTACATAGAAAAAATGTCATGTTCGATAGTTCTTTAAAACACCGTGAGTATGTAGCTCGCGGGCTACCTTTTATCCTGGCTGGAAGGGACGTAGATATACCAGCTCATCTAGGATTCACGATTCAGATGACTCCGGATGATTCAGATCTTGATCTATCTTCTATCTCAGAAAGCTATGAGAAGCTGGATTTATACTATCTAATTTCTAAGATGAGGTCTTATGCAGAACAACATCTGAGCTGGACGAGTAAAATGAAAACGCTTCTAGATGAGTTAAGTTAGGGTTGTGAAGAAGCTAGATATATATATCATCAAGAAGTATCTTCTTACTTTTTTCTTTGCTATCATCATGATAACAGCGATAGCCGTTGTATGGAATCTGAGTGAGTACATCGACAAATTCATCAGACATAAACTCTCCCTCACTACTCTTGCCATGGATTATTATATCTACTTCATACCATGGATCAACGGTGAGCTTTGGCCGCTCTTTGCGTTTCTTTCAGTGATATTTTTTACTTCCCGTTTAGCACGAGATTCTGAGATCATAGCCATGCTGGCAACAGGCATGAACTACACCCGCATCCTTCGACCGATGCTTATAGCCGGTGGGCTTATAGCACTTTTACATTGGTTAGGAGAAAACTATGTGATCCCGAAAAGCACTTTTCACAAGACAGAGTTTGAAAGCGAATACATAAAAAGGTCTATGAAAAAGGTGCTATCTAATGATGTACAATTTTTCATTGCACCAGACCAAAAGATATACTGTAACTACTTTAAAGAAAGAGATTCATCCATTACGACCTTTCGACTCGAGACTTTTGATAGTACAGGGCAGCTGCTTTCTATGCTAAAGACTAAAAAGCTCACATATGAGAGAGATATCAACAAGTGGCGCACTAAAGAGTATGAGACCAGAACCTTTGTAGGTGATGAAGAGATCATATATATCAGTGAGCCCAATGAAGTCCTTGATACAACTATCGCTATGTATCCTGATGATTTTATACGGCATAGTAAACAGATGGAGATAATGCCAACTCCACAACTTAGAGAGTTCGTAGTCAAGGAAACTCAAAAAGGACTGGATAACACGAAGTCATATCAGATAGAAGCTTATAAAAGGACTGCTGCGCCCTTTACTATTATCATCCTTACACTTATAGGTGCGTGCATAGGTACCAGAAAAGTCAGAGGAGGTCTAGGCATCCACCTAGCTATGGGAGTATCCCTGGGTGCATTATTTACTGTAGTCAGTAAGTTTAGTGAGACTTTCGCTAACAACCTCGACTTCGCACCTCTGCTTGGCGTATGGGTACCCAATATCATATTTGGAGTGCTTTCGTACTATCTACTCACTAAAGCACAGAAGTAATTTTCAATATTTATTGAAATTAACATAATTTTTACACTATTGTAAATCATTGATTGTCAGCTGATTATCTATGATTAAGAAGAACGTTTCCCTCAAAAGGTCCATTTTGTTTAAGCTTTGGGTCTCTTTTGTTCAACAAAGGCCTATCTTTGAAATACTAAAACTACTATCATCATGCAACTAATGACAAGCCAAGATTTCACAGAGAGTTTTAACAATCTCACGCCATCATTAAAGTCTTTTGCTTACAACCTTACAAAGGATAATGAAGAGGCTAAAGATCTATACCAAGAAACAGCCTTTAGAGCTATGACCAATAGAGATAAGTTCAAGGCCGGCACGAATCTCAAAGCATGGCTTTTTACGATTATGAAGAATATTTTCATCAATAACTATCGTAAGAAGTCAAAGAAGAATACGATCATGGACAGTACAGATAATATGTACTTCTTGAATAGTTCTGACACTATCATCAGCAATGGTGCTGGTACAAATATGGTGATGGAAGAACTCACAACTATGATCACTAATCTCGATGAGTCTATCAGAGTGCCTTTTCAGATGCACTATGTGGGATATAAATATCAAGAAATAGCTGACAAACTAGTGCTTCCACTAGGGACAGTAAAAAGCCGTATTTTCTTTGCTAGAAAGGAGCTTAAACAACAAATTAAAAACCAGTACGGCAACTATACAACGATTAGGAGCAAACTATCTGCCTAATTAGTGATAGGGTAATATCAAATAAGGCGATAAAAAAGCCGTTCATATACCGTTCTTTGACAAGGAGTAAGTCCCCAAAGAGGTAATATGAAAAAGTATATTCTCTTTACTTGTTTATTCATTCAGTTCAGCACCTTATCATCGCAGAAAGGTGTAGAATTGGGTGCATGGCTAGGTCTCAATCAATACTATGGCGACCTACATACGGAGCTTTCAGCTTCTGACCTTGGTATCGCTGGAGGATTGATTTTCAGATATAACCTCGATGAGCGCATAGCCCTAAAGTCTTCTCTGAATTATGGAAGATTATCAGCGGATGATGCAAATAGTGAAAACTCCTTTGAGAGGCAGCGAAATCTGAGCTTTTTTAGTAACCTCTGGGATCTTTCAACACAGATAGAATTCAACTTTCTTTCTTATACTCATGGTAGCGATGATGAGTTTTACACACCATACCTTTTCGCTGGTCTGTCAGTGCATACCCAGGATCCTCAGACGGAGTTTGATGGACAGATATTTAGACTTAGAGATTTTGGGACAGAGGGTCAGCCGATAGGCCAAGAATATGGCAGATTTGCATTAGCTCCGATGGTAGGTCTAGGTTTTAAGTGGGATATAAATGTGGACTGGAGTTTTAATATAGAAGTAAGCATCCACAATAGTACCTCAGACTTTATTGATGATGTATCTGGAGTATTTCCAGACCTTGCTCAACTAGGGATAAATAGAGGTAATCAAGCTGTACTTCTTTCGGATAGATCTATTGTCGGAGGCATAGGTGAAGCGGGAAGACAAAGGGGCAACAGAAGGAATAATGATACCTATGTGTTTTACGGTCTAAGTATCATGCGATACTTCGGATCTCTAGCATGTCCAAAACTTACGAAGCGTAAAGCGAGGTCCTAAAAAATAGTTCTACTTTTATATGAGATAGAGACATCTCATCATGAACCTGATTCAATACGAAGATATTTGAGCGATATATATCTGTCTATCGAGGGCATAAGCGCATTAGAACTCTTAGGTCCTAAAGAGGCACATCTTAATATTCTAAGAAGGGCATTTCCAGAAATTTCAATAGGTCATCGTGGCCATGAGATTAAATTATCAGGCGAAAAGAAGACAACGCAGAAGGTTAAGGACAAGATAGAGTTGATGATAAGAGTCCTTAGAGAGAATAAAGAGCTTTCTTCTCATACGGTTAAAGATATCGCCGGTGACCACAATCCATATAATCGTATAACTTCTTCTCATAGGGATAATGGCAGCGTAATCGTATATGGCAATGGCGGCAAGAAAATTACTGCTAGGACTCGCAATCAGAAGAAGATGGTGGAGCTTTCTGATCATAACGACATACTGTTTGCTCTAGGTCCTGCTGGTACAGGAAAGACATATACTGCTGTCGCTTTAGGAGTGAAGGCTTTAAAAAACAAACTTGTCAAGAAGATCATCCTTACCAGACCAGCTGTTGAAGCAGGCGAAAGCTTGGGTTTTTTGCCAGGAGATCTCAAAGAAAAAATTGATCCATATCTCAGACCTCTTTATGACGCGCTGGATGACATGCTACCATCTGAAAAGCTGGATCATTTTATGACCAATAGAACTATCGAAGTAGCACCTCTTGCATTTATGAGGGGGCGCACCTTGGATAATGCATTTATCATCTTGGATGAAGCTCAGAATACGACATCTATGCAACTAAAGATGTTTTTGACACGACTAGGCCCTAATGCGAAGTGCATCATCACAGGAGACTTATCCCAGATAGATCTGCCTCGAAGCCAGAAGTCAGGTCTACGTACGGCTACAGAACTTCTAGGTAACCTTGAAGGTATAGCTACTGTACATCTTACTGCAGAGGATGTCGTGAGGCATCGACTTGTAAAGTCTATCATAAAGGCATACGAAAGAGCAAAAAATGAGAATGACGTAACTTCGTCTTCTAATAAGATAGATAATACAAATGGGAGCAACATCAAAAGTGATCTACCAAGGGAGTCTTAGGACTACAGCTACACATCTTAGATCAAATAGCGACATTATCACAGATGCTCCTGTAGATAACAATGGAAAAGGTGAGAGCTTTTCTCCGACAGATCTAGTAGCAACTTCACTTGCTAGTTGCATGATTACTATCATGGGTATAAAAGCGGATAGAATGGACCTTGATATTACGGGTGCTTCAGCATCAGTGATAAAGGTGATGGCTTCAGGGCCAAGAAGGATAGAAGAAATCCAAATCCAAGTGACTATACCTAGTAATGGCTTCCAAGAGGATGAGAAAAAGATTCTTGAGAAAGTTGCCAAGACTTGCCCTGTCGCCTTGTCGATACATCCGGACACCAAACAAATGATCGACTTTATCTGGTCATAACTTATGGATACGATAGAAGTTTCTCACCCTTCGGGTATCGCTAGTGGGGCCATATATCTTGATGGCTCTAAAAGTATCAGTAACCGTGTTCTTATCATCAAAGCACTATGTGAAGGACAGTTCGACATAGATCATCTTTCTACGAGCGATGATACAGCTACTCTTCAGAGAATGCTAGAGAGAAAAGGGGAAGAAGGTACATACAACGTAGGTCACGCGGGTACCACCTTCAGATTTTTGACCGCTTACCTTTCCTTACAAAAAGGAACACAAGTGTTGACGGGGTCTGCACGTATGCTGCAAAGGCCTATAGGTCCGTTGGTGGATGCTCTGAGAAGTCTTGGTTGCAAGATTGATTACCTCGGAGAGGAAGGATACCCCCCTCTTAAAATCCAGGATAGTGATGCCATAAAAGGGGGCGAGGTTTCGATAGATGCAAGTGTAAGTAGCCAGTATCTAACAGCACTTCTACTTATAGGCCCTTCTCTACCTGAAGGAATACATCTGAAGCTCAAAGGAGATCTAGTATCAGAATCTTACTTAAAGCTGACCCTCAATATTCTTTATGAGTTTGGTATTACTTATCTATACCAAGATCATGAAGTGATTGTTGGGCCACAATCATATGAAGCACGTGACTATAAAGTAGAGGCCGATTGGTCAGCAGCCTCCTATTACTTTGCAGTTGCATCTATGGCTAAAGAATCATCCATCAGATTACGAGGACTTCATGCCAAGAGTTATCAAGGTGATGCAGACATCGTGCGATACTGTCATCATCTAGGAGTAGGGTCAAGGAGAGAAGGAGATGATTGGCTTCTTAGTAAAGTGGATGTTGATGGCAAACTACAAGAGGACTTTATCAATATGCCCGATATAGCACAGACTATAGCTACGATATGTGCAGCAAGAGAGATAGACAATGAATTATCTGGATTGAAGACGTTGCGTATCAAGGAAACCGATCGCATCAGTGCGATGAACATAGAGCTTTCCAAACTAGGTAGTGGGTTTTCCCTTTTATATGGAGAAGGAGACGATGAAGTTTATGGTGTACATAAAGGAGTCAGATTTGCCAAGACACCTCCACGATTTGACACGTATAAAGATCATCGCATGGCGATGTGTCTTGCGCCTCTTGCCATATTACATCCCGTACAGATCAATCACCCTGCAGTAGTAAGTAAATCTTATCCTACCTTCTGGAAAGACTTAGAAAAGTTGGGTTTTGAGTTAAAAGATGTGAGTTAGAAGTCTGTGCCAAGCGATATATGGAGCATATTAGTCCGTACATCACCATCTATACCTCTAGCATAATCCGCTCTGATAAAGTATCCAAGCAAACTGATTCTTGCACCGAATCCATAACTATATGCAAAGACACTCCTATCTAGATCTAGGAGGATGCTCACATTAGGCGCTGTAAGAGTTGTCTGAGCTGCTGGACTATTATCATCATTTGGTAGTATACCATGCCATGCAGAACCAAAATCAGAAAACCCTACAAGCTGGATATTTCTTAAAAAATTAGACTTTAGCTCTCTTGGAGACAGGTATTTGAAAAATGGTATCCTTAGTTCTGCACTCGCTAGGAAGAATGACTGCCCGTTACGTACATTATGGTCAAAACCTCGAAGGTTTGGAGCGACAGTTTTATACGCAAATGTGGTATTAGGAGGTACCGGAGTACTTTCTTCAAATCGCGGTGTAACCCACCCATCTGTGCCTCCAACAAAATACAATATCCTATCAGAGCCAAAAGAAACCGCTCCAGCCGTGCGAAGAGCTAAGATGGAGTGCCTAAGCACTGGTTCGTAATGCCGAGCATCAAATCCTACCACTGTGGTAAATCCTTCGGAAAGATCAAACCTAAAATCATTTCCGACTTCAAAGTCGAACCTGTTTATAGCTTCGAGATAAAACTTATATCTCGTGCCATGCAGTAGATTAAGGTCTATGTCTAGGGTATTATCAAAAATATATTCAAGCTTAACACTTGCTCTTTTTTCATCAAAGAATGGACTGTCTCGAGTAGCATTATCACGATGGAGCATGAAGTTTTTATCCAGTCGGAGCTGTCCTGTAGCTCTGACACTTCGATACGTATCAAATGGATAACTCCAGCGATGTAGACCTATCCAGGTGAGCTCCCTCAGTCTATCTCCGAACCCATTGACCACTTCGGTCCTTTGCTTTCTATAAAGGGCATATCTTTTATCGACACGCTTACGACGATCATCGAGGATAACAAAATACTCCGACCCCCTAAAGTCAGTTGGTATTCTTACGCCCACCTCTAGATTAAAGTCCTCAAAAATATCCTTTGCGACACCTTTAAAAAGCAATCCAGTCTCTTGAACTTCGATCGAATTATCTCCATCAGCAATCGACTCAAGTCCTTCAAACAATACTTCATTATCAACCCGAGTGACAAACTCATCGAGTTTAAATTGTCTTCTCGAAGCAACAGCTCTAGAGGGATTGAACCTTAATACCGGTCGATCTTCGAGCTGTTCATCAAAATCTTCAATAAAATCTCTTTTAAAAATCTTGAACTTGGCATTTGTCTCTAAGGGTTCAAGTACAGGAGGATCTGGAAATCTAGACTGGAAAAAGGAAGTTGACGTAGGGGAAGTGTCTTGTTCAACATTAGTGGTTTCTACCTCTGACTCCGAGGTAGACGAGTTATTTACGACAGTGGAAGAAGTGACGACGGCTTTGTCCCAATTAGGTTGTGATATATAGGTCTTATATCCACCAT
>CAYYBR010000116.1:7020-12701 GCA_964470035.1 uncultured Saprospiraceae bacterium | reverse complement strand
TGAAGATATCCGCGCTATAGCCATCGGACCAGGATGTAGGGCGGCCACTAGCGAGTATAACTTGTATTACTTCTTCGATAATCTGGTGCTTGCTAACCTGGCAGATTTCGAATTTAGAATCTCGGGCGACCTCCATCCTTGTGATGAAAACTATAGACTGTCGATACCAGAAGATTCGAGATTTAATTATCTCTGGTACAAAGATGGAGTGGCACTTCTCGGTGAAGATGCACATCAGCTGTCACAAGATTATGGTGAAGGTAGGTATGAGGTGAGATTAGATGATGGTACTAACTGCAGGTTGTCAGAACCCTTTCATAGGACGATCCCAGTATCGACACATGGGCAATCTGCATCGGTTTGTTTTGGAGAGGTGTTTGGATTTGGAGAAACATCGTTGTCAGAAGAAGGCATGTATATAGACACTTTTAAGAATGCATCTAACTGCGATAGTATCGTCTTCTTAGATCTAGAAATTAAAGCGCAGATCGTCGATACACAAGCCATCTCCATATTTGATAGAAGTTCCTATGATGTCGATAGATTTAGCTTTGAAGAAGAGGGAGTATATGACGTTATCCTTTCCACTCCCCAAGGCTGCGATAGCCTCATCAATCTGACCATCACACAATATCCAGTGTACATACCCAATGTTTTTAGTCCTGATGGGGATGGCATCAATGATGTTTTTCATCCGATAGGCCCTGATGCAGAGGAGTTTTCCTATCGAATGTCAGTATTTGACAGTTGGGGAAACCTCATCTTTCAAGGCGAAGCTTGGGATGGTCGAGATACCGATCCAGGGGTATATGTGTATCGCATTGATTTTGATTTTGATCAAGGGACTCCAAGTACTATTTCTGGGAATGTTTCCATTTTAAGATGACTTGTCTACTTTGGAAGTGGATACAAAAGAACCTAAGAGAGCCATGTCGGAGGGTAGTCTTACTCCCGTCCTAGATTTCTTACGATGTCTCTCGACATAGCTCAGAGAGCAAGATGTGTGATCGAACATTGAATATCCATCGAGGCACGTTGGAATCGAAGTTTTGAACCCTTAGCCTTGGCAAAGGTAGATCCAATAAGTTTTCTCATTATGTGTTTAAAATCAGCCTATGACTCAATAAAGAGAACCACATAAACCATTAAATCAGTCAAACAAACCACTCTCGTCACCATTTTTGGGGATAGTATAAGTCAATATAATCTTTGACCTTAGCCGAACAATTAATTCGCAATACTGCCATCGAATCTAACCGGTACTAAGACTATATAAGATATATGTTACTTACCCGGGTGCATCAACCTAATTATGAACAAGAGCTTATCTTTACTAGCCTTCACTTTACCATTTCTCTTTTTGGTATTTGGACTCTCATCACAAGAAACCAACTTTATAGGGGGGGGAGATGGCTTAAGCTGGGAGGATGCTGATAACTGGGATAATGGTGTTCCTACTAATATGCTACGAGCGGTTATCGATATCTCGGTAGGAGATACCGTCGAGATAACAACAAGTGCACAAGCCTCAAGTGTTGCAGTAGAAGCAGGTATACTGATCATAGGAAGTACAGGATCTCTTACCATCGATCCTAATAATACAACGATAAACAATAGTGACGGAATCAGAATAAGCTCGGTAGATGCTGCCTTTGAAATATTTGCAGGTGCTACTCTTACTATCAGAAACGCAGCTGATGATGCGATCTCTGTAAGTTTAGGAAGCCGACTTGAAAACAAGGGCACTATATCTATCACAGACTGTAATTTTGGCATCTATGATGGAAATTTTAGTTCGAGTAGATTTTCTAATGAAGGGAAAATCTCTATATCTAATATTGGCACTGTTGCTATTTTGTTTGGCATCGGCACCTTTACTAACTCATACTGCGGCCTGATAACTACTGATAATGATATCAGTGCTGGCACTATGATAAATCAAGGCTCTATCCTCTATACCTCCGATGAAAACTCGACTATCTCTTCTAATACAAATACAGGTATCATACATAATCTAGGATCAGGGTCCTTCACGATTACAAACGATAATGGAAGAGTAGATACTAATCCTGCAGCCAACTACTGGCGCGGATGTGAGGGTACAAACTGGGCCGATGACTGTAACTGGTCGAGGGATCGAGAGCCGATGAAAGCAGATAGCGTAGTCATACTTCCCAATGGATTAGAAGCAGATCCTGTGCTCTCGACGCTTACCGATACTGTTATGCACGTATGGAATGAACGTCTCTTGTCTATCGCAGATGGAGGAAAACTGATTATCGACGGTACTCCTTCGTCCAGCGAACTCTTAGGTCTCGCTAATCGCAATGTCTTAGCAGTCCAATCAGGAGGAAGTATACATGTCATGCACACTTCTTCAGACGGGATCAACTCTCTTGATGCCATCACTAATGATGGACATATCCTAGTAGAGGATGCCAGATTTGCAGCCATCCAGATCAATGGGACCACTTCCACTTTTGTAACTGATAATAGGGTCGAAATACGGAACTCTAGTTCAACTGGTATTAGAACATCCTTCGGAGGGTCCACTACTAACAATGGTATTATTACCTTCTCTAATACTGATAATCCTATCAACGTATGGGAGGAGAACTCCACTTTCGTAAATAATCATAGTATCGTATCAACAGGAGGGTTTGATGCTATAGACATGACCGATGCGGCTAACGGCATATCTCCAGTCTTCACTAACGCCGTATGCGCGGTTATGACCACCGATACCCGATTTGTTATAGCATCTAATTCTTCGATCATCAACAATGGGCTAATCAACTACACCGCACCAGATGCCATACTGGAAGGCACCTACACCGACAACGGCTACCAGTACGACCCTAATAACCAGCTACCTGATGGAATAACAGTACTTGACGCCCCTAGGAGCTATGATTTCTTCAATATAGATATCGATGGAGATGGCATGACTTTTTGCGAAGGAGATACAGACGACATCCCTATACCACTAGCTTGTGGACAAACGCTGATCAACCAAACCAACGCCAACGGTACTGATAATCTGGATGGATACTCTTGTCCTAGTTCAAATTTCAGTGGACCAGAGATCATCTACTCGATACAGATAGTAGCACCAGATACTATAGTAGGTATCATTCAGACTAATCTAACAGCTCGAACAGATATGATCATCTTAACGGACCCTACAGATCCATCATCTTGCTTGGATACAGACGGTAAGTTCACAGGTGCTTTTTTATCGCCAGGCACTTACTACGTTGTGGTAGATGGTTTTTTTGGAGACGAAGGTACTTTTGATATTGAACTACGCTGTGGTCCGATACAAACAGAACCTATACCGATTGCTTGTGGACAAACATTAGAAGATCAAGATAATCTAGGATCTTTTCTTCTCGATAGCTATCCATGTCGCACTTCTCCTTTTAATGGCCCCGAGCGGATATATACCTTCGATGTGACAGCCCCAGAAACCGTAGTGTTCGCGAAGCTTTCTAATGAATCTGCTAGCACTGATGTAATCATCCTTTCCGATCCATCAGATCCAAGCTCTTGCATTGCTTGGGGACGAGCTGGAACTGGAGCTCTGTTATCCCCCGGCACATACTACTTGGCTGTAGATGGCCTTTTTGGAGGTTTAGGTATATTTGATTTGTCCCTTAGTTGTAGGGATATACAACCTGGTGATCTATGCAGTACTGCTATACCCATCATCTGTGGACAGTCTATAGAAGGTTCACTGTCAGATGCATTCATTGATCCTAACAACAATAGTGGCTGTGATCTAGAGAAACGTGGGCTATGGTATACCTTCATGGGTTCAGGTGGTGACATCACTGCAAGTCTCTGTAATACGTCTAATTCCTTCTTCGATTCAGAGATAGCCATCTTCTCGGGAGCATGTGGCATGCTAGACTGCAGTGGCATGCAAAATGATGATGCCTGTGTTTCTCTCTCAGAACTGACCATACCTACAGTTCAAGGAGATACCTATTGGGTACGAGTCACAGAATTTCAGGGTACAGAGGGAGATTTCACACTTACCTTCACATGTGATGATGATAACGTCTGCCTGACTGAGCGCATCCTGAGTGGTGATCTGGATCAAAGCCTCTATACAGCCTCCGAAAAGATCATCGTGGATGGTGCAATCTCTGCTCCAAGTGACGTCAGGATCAGTGCTCCAACGGTTGAGTTTATGAAAACTGCTGAAGTAAGTGATGGTTTGCTGGAGGTGGATCGGGAGGGATGTCCATAATTAACTAGAGAGTTAACTAGGGATTAGTCGGCTGTATTTATTATACTCGTAAAGATCAATGAGCTTTAAGTGTAACGAAAAGAATGGTAAGCTGCTTTTCTCTTGAAACTCGAATTTCGAACAAGATATATTTAATGTAGAAGTTTGTTGAATTTACATCCTGCTCGCCCACTGAGGCGGCCTACCGAAGACAGGTAAATTCACTTCACTAAAAGCTTCCCATGTTTATGATCATGCTCCAAGTAGAACTGGCTCACATCAAATAAGATCTAAACCCAATCAATACTTTTCAAGATCTCCAAACTTCACCAATTGGTACTCGGGTGTAGCTTCTAATTGTTGTTTTAAGATGCCCATATGGCCTGCGCCAAAGAGGATCATGATACGATCATCGGGGTGGGTTTCTATGCGCTGGAGGTTTTTGATAATCCGTAAGTTCCTGCTGTACCAATTGAGTAAAAGCCAACCATCCATATTATTGTAATCATCATAGTTGTCATTCAAGACGTAATGGCCATGCATTCGCTCTATGACCTTGTCTGTATTTTGATGTTTGAAATAATCGAGTAATCTCATTTCATATGTTAATCGATCACCTATTTCATACCATTCCCAATATCTGTCGTCAACGACATTTGTTTTATCAGGTCTATCCTCAAAGATGTCCGCGAAGTAGTTTTTAAACAGGGTTGAATCTTTGGATCTGAACATGTCACTCATCAAGGATGGCGCATCAATGCCATAGATCGTATCTAGCTGCAACTCATGGGCAAGTCTAATTGCTATCTGATCACTCTCACGTCGCCCTAACTCTTCCTCGCCTTTTTGACATCTGCGCATCCGATTCATCAGGTAACCTGTATTGCCACTAGTTTCAATCATGATCTTCGTGGGCTTGAACTTCTTAATGTAATCAAGGAGTTCACGAAGCTCTTCTTGTCGCTGGTCCGATAGGATATCCAGCTTGTATTCGTCTTTAGTCTTGTGGGTGTCTAAGCCTGGATAACCAAAGTGAAAGGTACCAACCAATAATACCTGGGGCACTTGATCTCCCTTGAGTAGGTAGTCATCGACATCTATAGGCTGAGCGGACATGGCGTGGGCAAGCAATACAATCGTACAAGACAGCATAAAACGGTTCATAACATTAATTTTTCATCAATGTATATACACCTTATGTCGAGTGAGGCCTATAATCTGTGAACCCGCACAATGTCTATTTGAACTACAGTCTATGTCATGAAGCTATGTATGCAGATAAAAAAGCCATGTTCACCGATAAATCATTAGAAACAAGGATGACTAGGCGATATTGGAAGAAGAAATTTTATAGCAAAGATTGTAACAACTGAATCTTGCTCTCTTGACTTACTATCGGCGAGTTTTACTCGATTTTCTTAGCTATATATTCACCCCCTTGGAATAT
>CAYYBR010000116.1:0-6920 GCA_964470035.1 uncultured Saprospiraceae bacterium | reverse complement strand
CTATCGGCGAGTTTTACTCGATTTTCTTAGCTATATATTCACCCCCTTGGAATATCATTAAGCTTTCGATTTCTCCATCTTTGCTGATGAATCTGAACTTGGCATCAATCTGTGGAGCTCTGAAGTGTCCCTTTTTTATTGGAAATAAGTGAAGGATAGATTGATCAGTCGCTTGCACCAACAAGCGATCTGAGTCCTCTGATATTTTGATGATGTAATCAGGATCGATTTGATATACTCCAACATAAGCATCAAAGTCGTCCGTGTCTATGGGTGTCTCTGCAGATAGGTCCAATGGCTTACCGATCGCCTCACCAGCAAGTGCTCTCATCAGGAATCCTGGATCATTACTTCTACAATTAGAAAACACCGCTACGAACACTTTCTCTTCTGGAAAGTATGCTGCATGAGTCTCAAATCCATTAATCCCGCCACCATGATTAATCGCCGTGCTTCCTTTGAGACGATTGAATCGCCAACCAAACCCATAGTTCACAGTTTTCCCATCGTTTAACATCGTAGACTCATGAGCTAACTCAAGAGATTCTTTACTAACTAACTCATGATTAAACACGGCCTCATTCCATTTATTGAGGTCTGCTGTGGTGGAAACAATTGATCCGGCAGCGTATGGTTGACTCATACTGATATAAGGAGCACCGATAAAATCTCCATTCTCATCAGGAGCGTATACATGAGCTCTGCTCTCGAGTATCTCAGCAGGTTCGCCATAATGAGAATTATGCATTCCTAATTTCTCAAAGAACTCTTTCTCGATATAATCTTCATAGCTCCTACCTGTCACTCGCTCAATGATATATCCTAATATCACATAACCTGAGTTGTTGTATTTAAACTCATCACCCGGGCTAAAGTCCATCGGTTCATGCTTGAACATATCTATCAGCTCACTCGGTGTGAGATCTTTCATTCTCTGCTCAGGAGTCCATGTCTCCATACTTGTATAACTCTTAATCCCTGATGTATGATTCAACAGGTGCTCTATGCATATTTTATTGTTCTGTGTTGGGTAGTCGGGGATATATGTAGTGATGTCTTCATCGAGTCTTAAGAGACCTTGTTCTGCTAATTGTAATATGGCTATCGCCGTAAATTGCTTGGTTATAGAGCCTAGTCTAAAGACGTGATCTGGCTGAATAGGAGTGTCATTTTCTATATCCGCCAGACCAATAGCATCATGAAATAAAACTTCTCCATCCTTAGTGACTATAGCTGAATATCCTGGTCCTGTGACATAAAACTCTTCGAGTATTTGCGAATATCGAGAGTCTTCTTGTGAGAACAATGAGCCAATATTTAAACTAATTATCAGTGATAAAATCAACTTAGTCATGGTGGTTATCTTTATTCATGAGTGATACATAGAGTCTCTTCAACTCTTCCATATCAATATCAAGCAGTTCCATTTTTTCGAAAAATGGTTTGAGTTCGGCTTTTATAAAGGTGTTCTTTTTGTGCTTTTTAATTCGTCCGGCTGCACCGTTTAGTATAAAAAACCCAATGCCTCTTTTATTAGTCAAGATATCTTCTGCTTGAAGCAGTGCATACGCCCTCATCACTGTATTGGGATTCACCTCTATCTGAGCCGCCAGTTCTCTGACAGAAATGATTCTATCACCTTCTAACCAGAGACCTGTGAGAATATTAGTCCTGATGAGTTCGGCGATTTGTAGGTATATCGCTTGGTTCTTTCTAAATTCCATTAAAGCTTCTTTCGTCTAGCTATAAAGTATGTCAACACCCAAAAAACAGGAGCTAACCATACTAACCTAAGTGGTTCATCACCAATAAATGTTAGATTTTTCATTATTGCATTTTCCAATATTGTCAATACATGTTGATCTTGACCTATACTTGCAAATAATACTTGAACAAAGCCGATCAATAAAAAAACACCTATCGAAATCAGGCCTCCCTTGATGACTGCATATCTATTGAATAAGTGTGCAAAAAACAGGGCTATAGAATGCCCTACGCTATATAATAAAATGAAATAAGGCACCATTTTGGTTCTCAGCTTTTTAGTAACATACGTTGTCTCTTCAGAGAAGTAATGTCCATACAGCGTGACATACCCTTCGAAAAAAGAATAAAAGACAATAGCCAAGATCAACACGAAGAAGGGCATTGTGTAAAACCATCTCATAAATACCTTCTCAAGTGTGCTGGCAGGGAGCATCAGGTTGGTTAATCGACTCTGCGAAGTACTATAATGTCCAAGTCCCGATGCAGTAAAAAGAGGTCCAAAAAGAAATAATGAGATGGCAAAAGTCAACATGATAGGATTCATGGCTCCTCCTTGACTGAGATTGACAAAGTTGTGACCAACAGTCGTTACCACGAAAAACAAAAAAATGGTAATCAATACGGCACCAATGAACCACTTAAAGTATACAATGATGTCTCTCCGAAATAAATTCAAAAGTCTTTGTGCATTTATGTCCATGATTATTTACTTAATAGGTTGAGAACTTTCTCTTTTTGATTGAGAATTGAATTGAACAAAATTTCTAAATCTAATTCTGATGGCTCACCACTGATGTTGTCGACAAGGTGTAAGTATCCACCCACAACACGTTCTTTGTATATACTGGGCGTATCTAACTCCGGATATGCTGATTGGAGAAATTGTAATTTGGTTTCTATCTCGCTCAACTCTTGAGCTAAAAGGATCTTGCCTTCATCGAGAATCAGTATAGAATCTATGAGTTTAGAAAGGTCCTTAACTTGATGTGTAGAGATGATCACAACCTGATTTTCTAGCAGATTAGAAATCATCACCTTGCGAAATTGACTCTTGGATGGAATATCTAAGCCGTTAGTGGGTTCGTCTAAGAATACATACTTCGTCTTACAAGCAAGTCCAAAGGCCAGGTGGAACTTTTTGCTCTGCCCATAAGACATCTGGTTGATCTTAGCACTGATGTCTATCTCAAACATGTGCAAGGTCCTATGCAATTGCTCCTTGTCAAAACCTGCATAGAAGTTGGCATTCGCTCTAACATATTGGTTAATGGATAAATGTGAACTAGGCACATCCTCTGGCAGATAAAAGATATTTTGATACATCTGAGGTCGCCTTTGTGAAGGGGTGAAATCTCCCAATCTAATCGACCCTCCAGTAGGGAACAATCCTCCAAAAATCAATTTCAGCAAGGTAGATTTACCCACTCCATTCTTTCCTAACAGCCCATAAATTTTTCCAGGATGTAACTCCAGCGAGAGATTTGCAAATATCGATTTGCTCTTAGAGTAACTATAGGTCACGTTGTCTAATGTTATCATAGTATCCGTGTTAGTGTATTAATGTATTAATACAGTAAATGTAGGTTAAATTATTTTACCATGCAAGAACCTTGGATATAAGACCAAGTCGCAATGCTTCGTATGCAGATAAAAAGACCGAGTTCACCGATAAATCGTCAGAATCAAGGATAACTTGGCGATATTGGAAGAAGATATACCACTGGATGAAGTTCAACTTTGGAAGACTGGTTCTTTTCTACCTCTTGTATTACTTTTTTATAGAGGGTGCCCTTAGAGACCTGCTCATCAGGGGGCAGACGGATAGTTTTGACCTGACCAGAAGCATATTTAGCATTACTTCTTTGCTCATCTTCTTCCTGTATGTTGTCATCTCGTATGCCGTATTACATAGATATTACCCTTCACGGAAATGGGTTCATTGTGCACTGGGACTGTTTGCCGCCGCCTTGATCACTATTAGTTGCAGATATTTCGTAGAGCAGATCTTGAGCGATGCACTATTTGATCAAACCAACTACCCTCATAGCTTTGGCGTAAAAAATTACCTCATTGATAACTACTTCTATGCCTTTAGCTATATCACCTTTGGTGCGATCTATTATTTTATAAGCTATTCTCTATACAAGCAAAAGAGAGAAACTGAACTGGTCATTTCTAAGAAGAATATGGAGATGGCCCTGCTCAAAGCACAGATCAATCCGCACTTCCTTCTGAACTCGATGAATAACATCTACTCACTCGTATTTCACAAGTCTGATCAGGCGCTTCCAGCAATGGATAGCTTAACCGACATTCTGAAGTACTCCTTGTATGAATCCAAAGACTTTGAATCCTTAGAAAAAGAAATCAGCATTGCCAATCAATTTATAGAGCTTTCACAATTAAGAGCGTCTTATGACCTTCACTATAAAATAGATACCGACTTGCAAAACACGTCCATACAAGTACCGCAGCACCTGCTGATGCCGATTGTCGAGAATGTCATCAAACATGGCGACCTGAGTGCATCAGCATCTTCCGCTCGAACCACGATCAGTAAAAAAGGTAATCAGTTGCAGATCACCAGTTCGAATAAGGTACATCATAAACAGAAGGATCAGACCGGTGGCATAGGACTTTCTAATTTAGAAAGAAGATTACAACTCTTGTATGAAAACAACTATACGATGACTAGCAAAATCGTCGATGATAGATATTTTTTGGACATAACAATCCCAATCGAGTGATCAATTGTATCATCATAGATGACGAGCCATTGGCAGCACAATTATTGAGCTCGTATGCCGACAAGGTTGAAGACATCCAACTTCTTGGGGTGTTTCATAACCCACTATCCGCTTTGACTTTTCTAAAAGATAATCAGGTTAATCTTGTCTTTCTTGACATACAGATGCCTGAGCTAAGTGGCACACAACTGGCTAAGATTGTGGATCCAAGTATTGAGATCATCTTTACTACGGCATACCCAGAGTTTGCCGTGGAGGGCTTTGAGCTCAAGGCACTGGACTATCTCGTCAAGCCCATCAGCTTCATCCGATTTTTAGATGCTATAGACAGATATCGATCCTTACACGTGGAGCAGAACACGATACAAGATGACCCACAACAGTTTCTCTTTGTCAAGTCAGAATATCGCCTGCAAAAGATCAATACTTCAGACATCCTATACCTACAAGGCAATGGCGACTACTGCAACATCGTCAGCGCTGACAAAAAAATCTTAACGCTAGAGAAGCTGAGCTCTTTTGAAACTCGTCTTTCTCCTCGCCAGTTTATCCGAGTACATAAGTCTTACATCATCGCCATCGAGAAGATAGAATACATCGAGAAGAAAAGGATTAAGATAGGAGATGAGATGATACCTATCGGGTTGACGTATGAAGAGGGGGTTAGGAAGATCGTAGGCTGAGGGGGTGAGATTTGTGGGGAGTCGAACTAGAGCGTTCCATATAGATCATATATTTGTTGCTCGAAAAACACTCGACTCATGACACCTGAAATAACCGTACAACAACAAGTCGAAGCATACAACAACCGGGATATAGATACCTTCTGCGCATGCCATCATCCAGATGTAGAGTTGTTTGAGTTTGGCAATCCTCAACCATTTGCAGTGGGGCGTGATAAGATCAGGAATGTATACACGGATATCTTTCAAAGCTCACCAAAGTTGCATTCGCACATCATCACGAGGGTGCAGCATAATCATATAGTAATTGATAAGGAGCTGATCACAGGTAGGAAGGGTAGAGAGCCTTTTGAAATGATGGCTATCTATGAAGTCGAGGATGGTATGATTAGGAAGGCTAGGTTTATTCGATAGGCTGAAGCTATAGGGGATGCTAGTTAGAATGTTTGCCCAGTGCTTTTACACTGCTTTTATATTCATTGTAAAAAATTACATCATACCTGTTCAGCTCCGCTAACCTTACGTTTGCCTCTTTTACTTCACGGCCACTGAAATTATTTACTCGCTTATTTACATGCTTTTTAGTTTTCTGTATGTCAAAATCGATATTTAGATAGTTGAAGTATTGAAGACAGAATTCTCCAAAATATTCCTGAATTCCGACAACCTTGAATTTTCTTATATTCTCCAAAGCCTGATATAGATGGGATTCTTGAACTGTATCATTCATTGTTAGGGTGTCTGAACATAAGTATCTTACTATTGCATTGTCTACTTGGTATGGGGCAAAATCAATTATTTCACTAAGGCTAAGTTCTAGGCAATTTACGTTATAACTTTTGAGATGAATTAAGTTGGAGAGAGCCCTTTCAATGGGATCTCTAAGAATTGTACTGAATTCATAATTCAAATACTTGTCGGTAAGGAATCTAGAATATGGATAATGCCCAAATATAAGATGTGAAGGTAGGGGCGATGTAGACATTAGGTTATTATGGAGATCTTGAAATCTTATATAATGCCCACTATTTGTTTTAATATCACTTAGCGATGGTTGTATCACTACTTCTTGTTCCTGTAATAAGTGCCGTAATGTAGTTCCTGCGGTTTTTGGTATGTGGATGAATGTGTTCCATGTTGATAATGGAAGTAGGTTATTGGCAGATATATGTATATGATCGGATACGTGTAAGGGTCGATCAAAGTACTTTATTGTAAAGTCCTTCTCAACAAGAGCTTTAATTATTTTGTTGTCCAGTTTAATCTTGAACCCACACATCTTATTTCTTGTGAGTCCTTGTTGATAAACGTCTAATCGTTCATGGTAATCATTTACAGTAAGTAAAGAGTTGTTATATGTGAATGCTAGCTGATTTTTATCATTCGGAAGAGTTTCTCTTTTTATCCAACCTTTTAAGAATCCATTTTCAATGGACCCTAATATTCCTAAAGTTTCTGCCATATTTCGACATTGACGACTTGATCAATTATTCAGAAGTCTAAAATTCTCTTTTTCTAGAGTTAAGTTACGGTTATAGAATTTATCATTCGATAAATGTGGGTAGCCTCTTTTTATGAAATTTACTTCATTCATAAATCTTTCATAATTTTCTTCAGTAAAGTCACTTCCCCTGCTTTTTGATTCATAATGATATAGGACAGATTGAGACGAGTAGACTATGCTGTATCCTTTTGCTAGTAGGCGGAGACATAAGTCTACATC
>CAYYBR010000115.1:5159-12746 GCA_964470035.1 uncultured Saprospiraceae bacterium | reverse complement strand
GAGTGATACCACTTCCTGCCGCTATAAAATAGAGGTCCCTCTCTAGACCATGATTATGTTTGATACCAAACTTCCCATCTGGAGGCATCACTTCGATCTCAGAGCCTGCTCTGATATTGTCATTGATATGGTTGGATACTAGACCCTTTTTAACCCTTTTCACATTGACACCAAATCGACTTTCCAGAGGACTTGTACAAAGAGAATATGCTCTTCGTACTTCCTGGCCCTCCAGATCAAACTTTAGTGTGATGTATTGGCCCGCAGAATATGCAAAATCATCTTGTAGTTCAGCTGGGATATCAAAATAAATACTTAATGCCTGATCTGTTTCTGCTACTACTTGACTCACCTTCAGACGATGAAATAATTCACTCATATCTCTCTTTGGAAAAGTTGCAAAAGTAAAGCTTCACCGCACACTATTCAACAACAGGACAAAACCAAATATGATTAGTGCTACTCCTGCTATCTGATTGACCCTAGTAAGGATCTTTATATTAACCACCTGACGGATAAGTTTGGCCAGAGCGATCTTTACGCTATCGGTAAATATGATAGTACATAGTACCCCAGAAGCCATCAACCATGTCTCAGACTGATCCAACCCACGATTTACTGATAATGAAGGGATAGTGAGAAGCCAAAAAAAGAAAGTGAATGGGTTGAATGTGTTTACCATGAAGCCCTTGATCCAATACCCGATCAGTCCAGATGTCTGATTCTTTGCATCGCCAAATTCTACAGTGGCTTTGCGAAAGAAGGTGGCTATGCCTATACCTATCAAAATACAACCTCCAAGCACCCCCAGCCAGTATGAAAAGCTATCGCTATTAATATAGGAGCTGATTCTGCTTACAAAATTCAGTGCGAGTACGAGGAAAATGAGATCTGAGACCCAGATCCCTGCAGCAGCAATTAACCCACCTTTTGATCCATATTCGATCGATGCTTGTATCAGCAAGATAAAAAGTGGCCCTAGAAGCACTGAAAGTGTCAAACCTATTGAGATACCAGTTAAGATGTGCTCCATTTAGCTATATACAGTCGCTATTAATTTTCTTTGATGGGTTCTATCTCGAAATTCACAAAGGTAGACACCCTGCCATGTACCGAGCATCAATGTACCATTAGATATCGGGATGGAGACACTACTTCCTGTTAGGCTAGCTTTTATATGCGCTGGCATGTCATCTGGCCCTTCCATGTCGTGGGTGATGAAAGGCATGTTTTCAGGTACGATATGGTCGAAGTAAGCATCAAAATCTACTCTTACAGATGGGTCTGCATTTTCATTGATAGTGATACCAGCTGATGTGTGCTTTATAAAAAGATGAAGGATGCCATCCTGGGGTAAAGAAGGGAGATGATTAAGGATCTCTCGGGTGATAAGATAAGTACCTCGTGATCGAGGAGTAAGGGTTATCTCATAATGACTTATCATATCAATAAAGATATGGCGTCACATGAATTTTCCTATTTTACGCCTGTGCAAACCTGATAATTTATGTCAATCAAGCAATCAATTCTTTTACTTCTGGCTGTCCTTAGTGGAGTGATCATCGTCTATAGTTGCCAAGAAGATTCTTCTGTGGAAGCGCCTGCTGCTGTGGTCGAGTCTGATATCGTAGCACATATAGCAGAGCTTTCAGATGACAAGTATATGGGCAGGATGCCCTTTGGGCCTGGTGATAAAATGACAGTAGACTATCTGGTGGATGCATGTAAAGAGATGGGTCTTGAGCCTGGCATCGATGGATCTTATACTCAGTCTGTACCGATGGTAGAAATCACGAGTACACCAGTGGGCGGGATGACGATATCTTCAGATAGTGGAGACAAGGTGTATGAATTTGGTAAGGACTATGTGATCCACTGTCAGAAAACAGTAGAAAAAGTTGATATCAAGGATGCAGAACTAGTCTTCTGCGGATATGGACTGATAGACGAAGCGAAAGGGTGGAATGACTTTGAAGGCATCGATATGAAAGATAAAATAGCTGTTGTTCTTGTCAATGATCCGGGTTTTGGAGGTGAAGACAAATCCTTTTTTAAGGGTGATGAGATGACGTACTATGGAAGATGGACTTACAAGTATGAAGAGGCTGATCGACAAGGTGCAAGAGGACTACTGATCATACACGA
Source organism: uncultured Saprospiraceae bacterium (assembly GCA_964470035.1). Taxonomy (GTDB): domain Bacteria; phylum Bacteroidota; class Bacteroidia; order Chitinophagales; family Saprospiraceae; genus JAJRXG01. The sequence continues at coordinate 10,601 of CAYYBR010000115.1, read as the reverse complement.
GACTAATAGTGCAGGGTATCCATGGTTCGTCGTGCAAAGTAGTTGGACAGGCCCACAGTTGGGACTCGAGAAAGAAAGTGTCCAAAATGGTGCTGATATCAAAGGATGGATCCATCTAGATATGGCCAAAGAAATATTTACGTCAAGTGGATTAGATCTTTCTGAGATGATCAAGAAGGCTAGGCAGCCAGGATTTAAACCTGTGACCATGGGACTCACAGCAAGTGCTGCACTTACTAATGAATTTAAACGCGATGCTTCTGACAATGTCATCGCTATGATCAAAGGAAGCGAACAACCTGAAGAGCATATACTGTATAGCGCTCACTGGGACCATATAGGAGTTGGTACTCCTGTGGAAGGAGATTCTATCTACAATGGAGCCCTTGATAATGCCAGCGGTACTGCACAAGTGTTAGCCATCGCCAAGAATCTATCGCGTCAGAAGGAGGCACCCAAGAGATCTATACTTTTTGCATTTGTAACTGCCGAAGAGCAAGGCCTGCTTGGGTCTGAGTATTATGCGCTCAACCCATCAGTGCCTGTCAATCAAATCGTCGCTAACATCAATGTAGATGGATGTAACCCTAACGGCCCCATGAAGGACTTCCAGATCATCGGTTATGGTCATAGCGAGATGGATGATATCGTCGCTGAAGAACTGAAGAGTCAAGATCGATATGTATTGCCAGATCAAGAACCGGGCAAGGGATATTTCTTCAGATCAGACCACTTCAACTTTGCTAAGGTTGGTATCCCAGCTCTTTTTGGTGAAGGGGGTTATGATCATGTCGAGCACGGTATCGAATATGGAAAGCAAAAAAGAGACGAGTATACAGCGAAGAATTATCACGCGCCGAGTGATGAGTATGATGACTCCTGGGATATGAGCGGTGTCATGCAGGATGCCCAACTATATTATAACCTAGGTTGGAATCTCGCGAACAGTGATAAGTGGCCACAGTGGAAAAAAACAAGTGAGTTCCAGCGTAAGTCACTAAAAAACTAGTTGTAGGATGTCTGCTTTCAAGGCATTACTTGCCATACTTATCGCTTTGCTCATTATAATCTTGGGTCTAGCCATAAGCCCTCAAGTTCCTCTTGCCACTGGCATACCGCATCCAGAATTTGGGACCAACATCCTCGTATCTCCCAATAACATCGACCAACAAAGTCATACCCGATGGTTGGGCTATCTCTATGGCTTGGGCATCATCGGGGTCTTCTGGACATTCATAACAATAGGAACTCGGAAGAAAGGAAAACGAACAGTAATCTTTCGTTGGGTGGCTGTTTGTTTTGTGATCTATATCCTTGTCTATACTATGATGACTAGGAGTCACTGGGCATATACAAATCATAACGGAAGCGACTTTGTCATGTCGATGCCTGAACCAACGGCTTGGATGATCTATGGGATGTGGTTTGTTCCGATTATTATCACCCTGGCCTTTGTTGTCTTTTTTGAAAAAGCTGTTATCTCGGATGAAGAAATAGAGGAGTTCGAGCGATATATAAAGTCTCGAATCCCATCTTGATATGGAGCAATTTAGAAACCCCATCATACTAGGGTGTGTGCTTATCTACATGCTGCTTTGTATAGGTGTAGGTATCTGGGCGATGAGACGCACCAAATCTACCCATGACTTTTTCATGGCAGGAAAAACACTTGGTGTGTGGGTCACTGCTTTTGCGGTATTCTCAACTACGCTGAGTGGGTTTGGATTTGTGGGAGGTCCAGGCCTTGTCTACCAAATGGGTATGAGCTCTTTCTGGATGGTTGTGGTGGCCATCATGGGCTTTAATATCTCCTTTAGTATGCTTGGCAAACGACTTAGGCTCTTTGCTGATCTTGGACACTTTGTGTCGCTTCCAGATATAGTGAAGAAGAGATATGGGAGCAGGACTACACAAGGTCTTTTAGCTCTCTCTATCATCATAGGTGTGATTGGTTATCTAGCGACTCAGATCAAAGCGATGTCTGTCGTACTGATGGATATACTCAATGCCTCAGAATACTTTGGCGATGTAACACTACTTACAGCTATGCTAATAGCATGCAGCATACTGTTGTTTTATAGTGTCACTGGGGGCATCATCGCTTCTGTGTATACTGACATGGTCCAAGGTGGTATCATGATAGTCGCGGCAGTGCTCGTCTTTATCACAGTGGTTATGACCTTTGACAATGGACTCCTTGAGATGAATCAGATCGTCTATGAGGATGATAGGGCCGCTATAGGCCCATGGGGAACACTCGGGATGCTTGGCTCCTTATCGTGGCTCTTGCTCTTTGGACTGGGAGGAGCGGGACAACCACACGTCATTACCAAGTTGATGATGAACAAAAAGATATCGGATGCAAAGCATATACTACCGATCTCTATCATGGGATATGTATTTAGTGGTTTGCTCTGGGTGGGTATCGGATTGGCTATGCGAGCCCTAGTGATACAAGGGATGCATCCGCCACTAGATGCCCCTGATCAAGCGGCATCACAGTTTTTGCAGCACTATGCGCATCCACTGTTGGCAGGTATAGTGTTCGCAGGTTTATTTGCGGCTATCATGTCTACAGCTGAGGCCTTCTTAAGTATCGGTACGGCTGCAGTCATGCACGATATACCAGATGCTATCGGCAAGTCTTTTTCAAAACCACTCGCTACAGCAAGGATTACAACAGTGGTTCTTACTATACTGGCTGCGGTCTTTGCTCTATACTCTTCTGATTTGATAGCTATGATCGGGGCGATGTCCTGGGGTATTTTCGCTGCTGCTGTAGTGCCAGTAGTTACGCTTGGTTTTAACTGGAAGAGAGCTACACCTCTTGCCGCTAATGCTGCGATCATCTCCAGCCTTGTTGTGCTTTTTGTTATCAGAATCTTTGGTATCACACTGCCGTATCGCATAGATGCGGGAGCCTTTACTTTGATTCTTTCTTTGACGGTGTTTATGGTCATTTCATTCGCATCACCACCACCCAAGCTTGACCCTGATGTTGAGCATGTTATGGACATGTAAGAGGATAATTGGTGATAAGACCGTTGCGTCTGGAGCCTCAGCTGAACATCGAACATGATTTGATATCCTTACAACATATCTCTTTGACATAAAAGAGCCCAGCTAGATAAGCTGAGCTCTTAGATGCACTGCAGTTGATTCAGTGATGAAACATCTTAGTGCAGTCTATCACTATTCTGTAGGAGGTTCATCTGGTTCGCAGCCTGCGATCTCTGCCAGAAACGATCCTCCAAGTCTAATCTCAAAATCTGCTAGCATTTCTATAGAAAGCCCTGCCCTAAAGTGAGAGGTTGTATTGAACCTCACCAGACCATCTGATGATATCGTTTGTTGTGCAGTTACCAGAGAAGGGGCTTGATTATTTATGAGTTGATTTCTGGAAACAAATACATTTTGTTGGCATCTGAAAGCTGCACACTCCGTATCAGATAGGAAATACAGAACTTTCTGAGCATTGAATATATCGCCATTGCTATCAGTGATGAATATGGTGATAACGGTACTGTCTTCTTGTGTAGAGTGAGACACATCAAAATCAGATGATGGCATATCGAGCACCTCGGTGCCAGCGGCAGAAGAGCTAAACCAAGTATGACTGACGGCATCTTCCACGACTGGCCCTAAGTAGCAAGAGTCGACTTCAACGATCTCCATGAAAGCACTATCGAAGATCATAACAGGTACGCACATCAGCATACTATCACGAAAAGAAAATAATGCAGTCTCTCCTTCACATATGACGCTTGGTCCAGTGATCAGAGGCTCAGTGAGTGCAGTATTAGTAAAATCATCATCTAGATCTATGATACATCTTATCTCCGTAGGCATGGCTTCCTCGATAGGGCAGGTGATCATGTCATCGTTAAATCTTGCTAGGACTTGGTAGATACCAGCATCAAGGTCAGTAAATACAGAGTCGCTGGTCCAAGTGATGCCATCGTCTATAGAGTACTCGATGTTATCTTGATCTCCTTGTTGAATGGAGATGGATATCTCTCCTGTGGCAGCAACTCCACAAATTATGGAGTGTACGACATCGATCGAGCTGATAACAGGAATATTACCAAGACAAGGTTCTCCATCATCTTCATTAGTAATGCTTATCATCATTGATTTGTCATCAAATGCATCATCTGAACTTTCATCTACAACCGCTGCAGTGAGCATATAAGTGATATCTCCATCTCTTTCTTCATCATCTATTCCGGTAATGATCACCGACTGCTGTGCATCCCAGTTGCCTGAAGTAAAGGTGAGCGTGTCAGTAGATATAGACCCTTCAGTATTATCATCTATGGATATAGCGACTACTACATCAGAAGTTGGGGCTTGACTCAAAGCGACGAAGATCGTATCAGTCTGTCCGTCTTCAGAAGTGATAGTGGTGTCTGCGGATTGGGTGATGAGGATATCCAGATTGGGACAGGCTTCGGAGGTTAAGCGCCGGATGCTGTGGTTAGATTGATCAGCAATATATACGACTCCACTATCATCAACTGTGATCCCTACAGGAGAATTGAACTGGGCTGTAGCCGCATCGCCATCTGTAAAACCAGATGCTCCAGTTCCAGCTAAGGTAGAAACATTACCATCAGTATCAATACGTCGTATACTGTGGTTAGAAAAATCAGTGACAAAGAGTATACCGTTATCATCAACTGTGATCCCTGTAGGAAAATTGAACTGGGCTGTAGCCGCATCGCCATCTGTAAAGCCAGATGCTCCAGTTCCAGCTAAGGTAGAAACATTACCATCAGTATCGATACGGCGGATGTTGTGGTTTCTCTGGTCCGCGACAAAGAGTATACCGTTATCATCAACTGTGATCCCTCCAGGAGCATTGAACTGGGCTGTAGCCGTATCGCCATTTGTAAAGCCAGGTGTTCCAGTTCCAGCTAAGGTAGAAACATTACCATCAGTATCGATACGGCGAATTCTGTGGTTTTCTGAGTCCGCGACAAATAGTATACCACTATCATCAACGGTGATTCCAAAAGGTAAATTGAACTGGGCTGTAGCTGCATCGCCATCGATAAAGCCAGGTGTTCCAGTTCCGGTAATAGTAGAGACGTTACCATCAGTATCAATACGTCGTATACTGTGGTTAGAAAAATCAGTGACAAAGAGTATACCGTTATCATCAACTGTGATCCCTACAGGAGCATTGAACTGGGCTGTAGCCGCATCGCCATCGATAAAGCCAGGTGTTCCAGTTCCGGCAATAGTAGAGACGTTACCATCAGTATCGATACGGCGAATTCTGTGGTTAATTAGATCGGCAATATATACGACTCCACTATCATCAACTGTGATCCCAAAAGGAAAATTGAACTGAGCTGTAGCTGCGTTCCCATCCATAAACCCTCCATCACCAGTACCTGCAACAGTAGAAACAGTATAACAAGTCTCTTCATCATCCAG
>CAYYBR010000115.1:0-5059 GCA_964470035.1 uncultured Saprospiraceae bacterium | reverse complement strand
GTGATGAGGATATCAGGATTGGGACAGGCTTCGGGGGTTAAGCGCCGGATGCTGTGGTTTCCTGAGTCCGTGACAAAGAGCATACCGTTATCATCAACTGTGATATCTAAAGGACTACGGAACTGAGCTGTAGCCGCATCGCCATCGATAAAGCCAGGTGTTCCAGTTCCAGCTATAGTAGAGACGTTACCATCAGTATCGATACGGCGAATGCTGAAGTTGACTTGATCGGCAATATATACGACTCCACTATCATCAACTGTGATCCCATTAGGACTACTGAACTGGGCTGTAGACGCATCGCCATCGATAAAGCCAAATGTTCCAGTTCCAGCTATGGTAGAAACATTACCATCAGTATCGATACGGCGAATGCTATGGTTATTTCGGTCCGCGACAAAGAGTATACCGTTATCATCAACTGTGATCCCTACAGGACTACGGAACTGGGCTGTAGCCGCATCGCCATCGATAAAGCCAAAAGTTCCAGTTCCAGCTACGGTAGTAACATTGCCATCAGTATCAATACGTCGGATTCTGTGGTTTTCTGAGTCCGCGACAAAGAGTATACCGTTATCATCAACTGTGATCCCTCTAGGAAAATTGAACTGGGCTGTAGCTGCATTGCCATCCATAAAGCCAGATGTTCCAGATCCAGCTATGGTAGAAACGTTGCCCTCAGTATCAATACGTCGGATGCTGTGGTTTCCTAGGTCCACGACAAAGAGTATACCGTTATCATCAACTGTGATCCCTACAGGAAAATTGAACTGGGCTGTAGCTGCATCGCCATCTGTAAAGCCAGGTGTTCCAGATCCAGCTATAGTAGAGACGTTACCATCAGTATCGATACGGCGAATTCTATGGTTAAATTGATCGGCAATATATACGACTCCACTATCATCAACTGTGATCCCAAAAGGTAAATTGAACTGAGCTGTAGCTGCGTCCCCATCCATAAATCCTTCATCACCAGTACCTGCAACAGTAGAAACAGTATAACAAGTCTCTTCATCATCCAGATTAGTCACTGTGGTGGTATCAGAGACCCCGTCAAAAGCATCATCAGAACTTGCGTCCACAACAGATGCGGTGAGCATATAAGAAACACTCCCATCGAGCTCTTCGTCATCTTCACCACTGACGATGACTAACTGCTGAGTATCCCAGTTGGCGGAAGTGAAGGTGAGATCTTCAGTAGGGATACTTCCTTCAGAAGCATCATCTATAGAGAGTGTAACTACTACATCAGAAGTTGGTGCTTGACTCAAAGCGATGAAGATCGTATCAGTCTGTCCGTTTTCAGAAGTGATAGTGGTGTCTGCGGATTGGGTGATGAGGATATCAGGATTGGGACAGGCTTCGGGGGTTAAGCGCCGGATGCTGTTGTTTCCTGAGTCCGCGACAAAGAGTATACCGTTATCATTAACTGTGATCCCTAGAGGAAAATTGAACTGGGCTGTAGTCGCATCGCCATCGATAGAGCCAGATGTTCCAGTTCCAGCTATAGTAGAGACGTTACCATCAGTACCGATACGGCGAATGCTGTGGTTAGATTGATCGGCAATATATAGGACTCCACTATCATCAACTGTGATCCCTGCAGGATTACTGAACTGGGCTGCCGCATCGCCATCGACAAAGCCAAATGTTCCAGTTCCAGCTATGGTAGAAATATTACCATCAGTATCAACACGTCGGATGCTGTGGTTTCCTAGGTCCGCGACAAAGAGTATACCGTCATCATCAACCGTGATCTCTCCAGGAAAACTGAACTGGGCTGTAGCCGCATCGCCATCCATAAAGCCAGGTGTTCCAGATCCAGCTATAGTAGAGACGTTACCATCAGTATCGATACGTCGAATTCTGTGGTTTCCTTCGTCCGCGACAAAGAGTATACCGTTATCATCAACTGTGATCCCTCTAGGAATATTGAACTGGGCTGTAGCCGCATCGCCATCCATAAAGCCAGGGGTTCCAGTTCCAGCTATGGTAGAAACATTACCTTCAGTATCAATACGTCGGATGCTGTGGTTTCCTGCGTCCGCGACAAAGAGTATACCGTTATCATCAACTGTGATCCCTAGAGGATTACTGAACTGGGCTGTAGCTGCATCGCCATCTGTAAAGCCAGAGGTTCCAGTTCCAGCTATAGTAGAGACGTTACCATCAATATCGATACGGCGAATTCTGTGGTTAAAAAAATCAGTGACAAAGAGTACACCACTATCATCAACTGTGATCCCTCTAGGACTACGGAACAGAGCTGTAGCTGAGTCCCCATCCATAAATCCTCCATCACCAGTACCTGCCACAGTAGAAACAGTATAATCAAGTTGAGCAGAAACAGAGCTTAAAGGTAATCCTAGAAGCCCAACAAAAACTATGGCAGATTTTACGATAGACTTTATATATGTGAATTGATTTTTCATGATTATAGATTGATGATGTTGTTAGGAGTGAGTAAACCTTGTTCAAAACCCTTTCTGATCAGTTGAGCTACATTAGAAGCATTCATCTTGTTTCTTAGGTTCTTCAGATGATCATTGACCGTGTAAGGACTTAAAAATACTTTTTGAGCAATCTGCTTTGAGTTGAGACCAAAGGAGGCTAACTCAAGCACTTCCTTTTCTCTTGTTGTGATAGACATAATGCTGTTATTAAAGTGATTAATCTTTTTCAAGATTAGTGGCGAGCAGTTGCTTTAAAGCAGTGGAGTCAAACGTTGGTGACAGCCCATCAATAAGCGGTCGAAAAGGATCAACAAGTGGTGTATGACGGTAGAGGACCGACAAAGAGTCGTCACCATAGTCAAAAAGGTGTATCATTTCGCACCATCGTTGAAAAATCTTAACATTTTTGAGTTAGCTCAATAAGAATTGCCTTGGATGTCATAAATGAATCAGGACCATTTGCTCTGCGTATACTTATCGTAGAAGATGACTTTTCGTTTGCACTCGACCTTCAGATGTTGGTTGAGGAGCTTGGTTACCAGGTTGTCGCTATAGTAGAAGATGCCGAAAAGGCTCTAGAACTGATACTTAGAAAGTCTCCTGACGTCATCTTGATGGATATCGAGCTAAAAGGTGACATGACGGGGTTAGAACTTGCTGAAAGAATACAGAAAAAACAAATTCCTATTCTTTTCATCACCTCATTTGATGATGGCACCACCTATGATAGGGCGAAAATGTTAAAAATGATCGGATTCTTGGTAAAGCCCCTGAATGATATCACACTTCTTACGGCTATCGATGCATGTCTAAGAGATATACCAAAGTCATCTGAAGATAGAAAGCTTAATCTGCTCAATGATTCTTTACTGATCAAGAAAGGAAAGCTATATCATAAAGTTAATCTTGAAGAAATCTATAGCATCGCCTCTGAAAAAGAATACGCCACTATCTATACGGCCGATGATAAGTTTGTCATGCGCGAGTCACTTAGAAATCTCCTAGAACTCTTAGAAGACTACGCATTTTTCAGGAGCCATCAAAGCCATATCATCAACCTGGGCTATCTTAAAAGTATAGATATAGAAGATAGCGTGGCTATCATGACTAATGGTCAACAGGTCCCCGTCAGCCGAAGAAATCGAAAACTCATTGAAGAACGCTGGAAAAGTAATTAGACCAAGCTCTTTTATAATCACTCATCATGAAACCTACCTTTATCTACCTGCTCTTCTTTTTCACAAACACTTTAATAGGCTTAGATAATATAGATAGCCTTTCTAGAATTCTTGACAAAGCGAATACCCCAGAAGAAAAGTTGGAAGCCTATCAGGTCATCGTCGAAGAATTAGAATCTGGAAACGAGCAAGCGTTTTTCGATGAATATCTATCTAACTACATAGAGCTTGCAGAGGAAGAAAGGGACACGCTGCATCTGGCCAGGGCTTTTGAGTCCAAGGCGATCAAGCAGTTTTTTGATAACAACTTATCAGACGCAGCGATAGCATTTGAAAAGGCATATGTTTATTACCAAACTGTGCATTTATATAATGAAGCATATATATGTAAATCCAAGACTGGTGTAATGAATGCCAATCAAGGTGATTTTGGAAAAGCAGGAGAGATCTATCGCGAAATACTAAAAAACACTAAGACAGATAGTCTTCGTCCTGCCCGGGCCAAGGTTACTCTTAATATGGGAGGTATGTACTTTCATCAGCGACTTCTAGATTCAGCCGAAGTATACTATCTCGAATCTAAAGATTTATACATAGAACTTAATGATAGCCTAGAAGCGACGCGAGCTATGAACAATCTAGCGGGCATACACTTCATGCGTGGAGAAACGGATAAAACTTTAGATATCCTTTTGGATATAAAAAATATAAGAGAAAGGGGGGCGCCTGATGAAGCGCTTACAATGCTCTATAGTACGCTGGGCAGCACATATGCTGGATTAGGGCAGTTGGATAAGGCGCTCGAATATTGTATCAAGGGCTACCATCTTTCTGATGATATTAACTTTGTAGTACAAAAGTCGCGTATTATGATCCAAATATCTGAAATCTACGACCTCAATGAGGATTACTCCAGTGCGTTAGATTTTGCAGAAAGAGCTATCGCCGAAAATGGGGAAGAGCTTCTTGACGTGAGGGTGTATGGCTATAAAATGAAAGGACAAGCTCTAGAAAATTTGGGACGAATCGATGAAGCCATAGCATCATATCAAACGGGAGTAGATATTATAAAAGATAAGAATATCGGCAATGCATATAAGGCAGAGATAGAAATCTCGTTAGCTGATGCATATCTCAAAAATGGTGATCCGGAAAAGGCAAAATATATTCTTCAACCATTAGAAAATGATGCTACCGTTAATCCCATTATGATGGATAACCTGAACAGTGTTATGGCGTCGATCTACTGGAAGGAGGGTAATGCGCATAAAACGATAACACATGGAACTAAGGCTTTTGATGGCTTTATAAGTAGTGAAAATTATAGATCAAGCTCTGGACTAGCCAGCATTTTATCAAAAGCATATGAGAAAAATAGAAATTATAAAAAGTCCCTATACTACAGTCAACAACATCAAGATTTAAGGG
>CAYYBR010000114.1:0-12770 GCA_964470035.1 uncultured Saprospiraceae bacterium | reverse complement strand
ACTCTGCAGGATGATCTATAAAAGGAAATTCGGGTGTCCTAACCTGAAGAAGGTCAAGGTCTGCAGGGATAGAATCGAATATCTGATAGTTCTGTATAGGTCCTAATCCTGCATTGCCAAATCTCACTTGCCAAAACTGTTGTCCTCCAGCTATTTGGAAGTTTTCTCCGTCTTTGTTCGATAAGAAAATGCCTGGATCGATTTGGTCTGGCCCAGCAGCTAGATTAACGATGGTCTGTGCCATCACTGTTCCTGCATTACTAGAACTCGCCGTTATGACATTAGTAGCACTACTACCTGATATCGTGTAAATGGGAAATTCAACTTGTAACAAGATCTGTATACTTGACCCATTGCCAAGAGCATTGCCTGGGGCATCATCAAATGTAATCTCATAATTACGTGTAAGTTGGTCGTAAGTTGCACTCGCTACACCACTAGGTAAGGGTGAAGAAAAACGTATGAAATCCAACTCATCTGGCAAGCGTCCTACGATGGTCGTATTGATACAATCTGAAGTTGTACTACTACACGATATATTGATGACAAACTCAAAAGGCTCACCTACACCAGGGTTATTGTTTGACGAACTTTGCGTCAATGATAGATCTTGGCCATTAAGACTAAAGATTGCTATACTAAAAAAGAAGACAATAAAGAATTGCCTCATCGGTTTACCTGGGTTATGTACGTTAGTGGGCATAAATAAGGGAGATCTTGGTTCTTTATCAGACACTCTCCTTATAACATGTCCCAAAGAATAAGACAATGTATTACCTCTTCACCCCTAGTATCTCTTAATCATCGATGATGGTTGAATAGATAATTTATAAAAGTGTATAGTTAGGCTCAAGTGCCCCTTCATGTCCTTCAGAAACATAAAACTTATTGATGATATTTATAATCTCATCGATGTCATCGGTAATCGGTATGAGATCTAAATCTTTCGGACTTATATTTCCATGTTCATGAAGCATGACATCTGTCATCCAATTTTTCATACCACTCCAAAAGTCGGACCCATAAAGTATCACAGGGACTTCGGAGATCTTAGTAGTCTGGATAAGAGTCAAGACTTCGAAGAGTTCGTCCAGTGTCCCAAACCCTCCTGGCATAGCTATAAAAGCTTGGGCATACTTCACAAACATTACTTTCCTGATAAAAAAGTAATTGTGAAATATGTTTTTATCAGGGTCTATATATGGATTCGAATTTTGCTCAAATGGTAGTTCTATATTAAGACCAACGGAGGTACCTTCAGCCATGCTAGCCCCTTTGTTGCCAGCTTCCATAATACCAGGACCACCTCCTGTAATTACACCATAACCTTCTTCACATAGTCTATAGGCGATCTTTACGGCGTCTTCATAGTACTTTTCTCCTGGTTTGGTTCGAGCCGATCCAAATATCGAGACACAAGGACCGATCTTATTCATCTTCTCAAATCCCTCAACGAACTCAGATATCACCTTGAACATCGTCCAAGAATTCTCTGCATTGAGTTGACGCCACTCTTTCTGTTGTCTCTTTGTCATTATATCATTGACTTATTTGCAAAAGCGCACAAATCATCAAGCATATGCTGCCTGCGAACGCGTTTTATACATTTCTGCTACATATTCTTGTAACTGTTCTAGCGTATCAAACTTATCTATAATCTTATCCAGTCCAGTACTTGGTCGAGCGACTCCTGAGACATATGATTTTACATCTTTCAGAGTAATTTTTTCTTTGGAAAGAATGATCAATCGTTCCACCACATTACGAAGCTCTCTGATATTGCCCGACCAATTAGGTTTTTGGAGCTCTTTGATCGCTTTAGGTTCAATAACCTTTACAGGGATATTGTATTCTTGACATATCTGTCCACAAAAGTGATCAACCAATTCTGGTATGTCATCTTTCCTATCGCGAAGACTAGGCACATGTACGATGATTACCGCTAACCTATGATATAGATCTTCTCTAAAGTTACCTTTTGCGATCTCCTTTCGAAGGTCTTTATTCGTAGCTGCTATAATGCGAACATTGACACTTATCTCTTTATCGCCACCTACTCTGGTTATTCTATTTTCTTGTAGGGCTCTTAATACTTTGGCTTGCGCAGACAGTGACATGTCACCTATCTCATCAAGAAAAAGAGTACCTCCATGGGCCAGCTCAAACTTTCCTGCACGGCTTTTATGTGCTGATGTAAAAGACCCTTTCTCATGACCAAATAACTCGCTTTCTATGAGTTCTGAAGGTATAGCAGCACAATTTACTTCGATGAGCGGCTTGTCATTTCTTGCACTCTGCTGATGGATTTTTCTTGCAACTAATTCTTTACCAGTACCATTTTCTCCATGGATCATCACTCTCGCTTCAGTTGGAGCTACCACCTCGATAGTGGTTTTTATCTTCTCCATGACTTTTGAGTCACCTACGATTCTGACTTTAGCTGCCTTTCTGTTGATCTTTTTGACCAAGACCTTTTTCTCGGTTATGAGAGAGCTCTTATCCATGGCATTGCGGATAGTGATCAAGAGGCGATTAAGATCTGGCGGTTTTGATATAAAATCAAAAGCACCTTTCTTGACTGCTTCTACCGCTGTATCGATATTGCCATGTCCAGATATCATCACAACAGGTAGATCGGGTTTCATGGTTTGAATCTTCTCGATGACATCCATGCCGTCCATCTTTGGCATCTTAATATCGAGGATGATAACATCGAAGCTTCCCTGCTTGATCTTCACCATACAGTCTAAACCGTCGACAGCTTCTTCTACCTTATACTTTTCGAATTCTAGGATATCACGTAGCGTTTGACGGATACCTTTGTCATCATCAACAATCAATATTTTGGGCATAATCTTGGAACTTGTAGTTTTCTTATCACAAATAAAATGCCAATATATTACGATTATTCGTAATATGTTAATCTTTGACAATCATTTTATTGACACTTACGTAAATACTTTCGCCAAAGTCCCCGTAGTTCCGTTTTTAGAACAATTGAGTATATACCCTCAGATATGTCACCATTGATCTTCGTTATATAGAAGACATCAAAATCCTCTGCATTATGAAAGCTCTCAATAAGCCCGGTCTACTTTTTATCCTCATGACTGGTTTACTCACATTGTCTTGGTCTTGTACTCAATCTCTCTTAGACGAAGAAGATCCAACGTTACCTGATAACTATGCATACACAGTTAGTCTTAAATGCTTCTGCTATCCTGTAGGGCCTTTTGACATAGAGATACGTAATGCAGAGATTGTCTCTTTCGAGTCCAGCGAATTTGATGTCGCAGAGCTAAGTGATGAATCCAAAGAATCATTTACTATAGATAATCTTCATATCCGGCTTTTGAATTTCCTAGCAGAAGACCCTTTCACCTCTGAAGTAATTAATCATCCTATCTATGGGTTCCCAATGGATGTTTTTATCGATCCCGTTGAGAATATCGCGGATGAAGAATGGGGGTATGAGATTACAGATTTTAAGGTCCTATGATTCTTATTTAGAAGAGGCAAAATTGTTTGCCTCAATTCTTTGTTTTTAATCTTTAGAGTCGTCTAAATTTAATTTGAAGCATGCTCCCTTTTGCTCAAATCTCTTCTTCTTTTCAAAAAGAAACACGACTGCTATGATGGATAGGGTCCGACCAATTTTAAGGCCGCCATCACTCCTCCTGAAAGAGCAAAAAAAGCAAGTGCATACCCGCCATCGATAAGTATCAACTTTACTGATTTCTTCTGGTATAAGTTATTAATGACCATCAGCGGAAGAGCAAACAAAACCGCATTCATAGCTCCATGAAATGCACCATGCGTAAATGTATGATCCTCTGCAGGGTGATAATTAAAATACATATTCAATCCATAGGATATCAAAATCATCATAATTAAGGCGCCTCCATGAGTGATAGCAATCCCACTTTGGGCCTGTTCGTCGGTAACGCCCGTCTCTGCTTGCCACGCTTTCCCAAAGAGTGCTGTATACCAAGCAAAGCCCAGGGCAAATGCGGCTAGAGCGCCTATAAGAGGTTCTAAATACTCCATAGTGATTAGATTTATAGACGTTAAGATAATCAGAATTAAGCGAGTAAAAAGCTGGACTACGCAATTCATGAGGTATCATGATCAGAAAGCCCTATAATACTCTCAAGCCTTTTTCGAACCGCGTAATTTTTCTTAACTACGGATTCGTTTATGAGTTCAACACGATCCTTATCCTTCAAAAAAGTAGCTTCGGATTCCTTTTTATGGACAGCTATATTCTTTGGCCTCAGTTTATTTGGCATTTCACATCATGAGCTATGGCTTGATGAATCCCATCACTGGTTGTTATCAAGAGACAGTGCATCAATCATAGATCTAATCAATAACACCAGGCATGAAGCCATCCTATACTTTGGAATATCCTGCTATACATCATTAGTCGGTTTTCTCTTGATCCATATTGGATGCAGATGCTTCATATTGCGATTTCTTCGGCAGCAGTACTCATATTTCTGAGGAAGGCGCCATTTACCATATATTTTAAGTTGTTATTTATTTTCGGCTACTTCATATTCTTTGAATACAATTTAATTAGTAGAAATTATAATCTTGGCATTCTATTTCTATTTGCTGCTTTGAGTTTTTATGAATATAGAAAAAGCAAATTTATTATTTTTTGCCTGCTCCTCGGACTTGCCAACAATACTCATGCGATATTTCTAGTTGCCACATCGAGTATAGTTTTTATAGAATTACTTGACACATTCAGATCCATTGAAAAAAATAATTCACTACGGTATTATTCAGGTTTGTCTATCTTCTTTTTGCTAACCACCCTTGCACTAGTACAAATTATACCTCCACCTGATACCACTTTCTTTCAAAGAGGTAGCGACATATCAATAATAGAAAACATAACAAGGAGTGCCGTTTCCTTTTTCAAAGGCATTGTTGCGATACCTGACTTCAGAACCCTGCAATTTTGGAATTCTCATTTCATAATCAATGTAAGCAAACCAACTGCTGCTATACTTTCGGCATTTTCATTATTTGTACCAGCACTCTTCTTCCATAGAAATCGACTCATTCTACTATACTCATACTTAGCCATCCTAGGCACCATGGTGTTCTTCTTTGTAACTCAACTATCAGCATATAGATACTTTGGTATTCACTATCTCATCATAGTTGTTGGGCTTTGGATGGAGCAATACCACTCAAGAAGCACTATTGGGCATCTTCCATTTATACCTTCAACGACCTTAAAAAAGGCAAAAAATATTCTCATCTATTCCATTCTAGTTCTGCATCTAATATCGGGAGTCATCTCTTACAGCATAGATCTTGCTCATCCTTTCTCAGGTTCTAAGCAGACCATTCAATTCTTAAGAGATAACGGATTAGACAAAAAAGAGATTATAACAAAATGGTGCGGAGGAACTTCACTGAGCAGTTATTTAAAAAAGCCAATATATTTTGCAAGTTTAGAATCCTATCAGAGTTATTGTGCTTGGGATTACGAAATCGAAGAAAATACATTGTCAGATGGCAATCTTATCAGTGCAATTGAAAAAAGGATAAATAAAGAAAGTCAGAGCGTCATCTACATTTCTTTAGTTCCTTTGGATCTTAGTTCTTTTAAAAGTATCAATGAATCTGTTCAATTCAATCTTCTTGAAAGATTTATACCTTCCGTCGTTAACAAAGGAAGCTACTACATCTATGAAGTATCAAAATAGTTTCTAGCTCAAAACTTACAAAACATCTACTCTACTAGTGAAAGCCCCTTTCCAGGTTCTCCTTCATCTTCAAAGGTCACACTCATATATCCGATCATCATCTCATCGAAAGTCTGTTCTCCAAAATATATAGTAGCGTCAGGATCAGGATTGAATTCATTCTGGGATGAATTATCAAAGACTGCATTGACACTCAGGTAAGATCCTTCAGGCAAGACTTTTGGTTCTGCGAGATAGTAGAAACGCTGCCAATTGAAATTATAATCTGCTGCTGAAAAAAGTAGCTCTTCACTACCATCAGGATAGTGTGCTACATAGTTCATACTCTTACCACGATAGTGCATATGGGGAAGTACAGCATGAACTTTTGTTGGTCGCTCAATAGGATATTTAGCGACTACGGGATGATGTTTCGTCCTTGGAGGAATTTTAAATTGAAAATTCACAGGCCCAAGAATCACATACTCTTTATCAGGTACCTCATCATGAAAATAAAGGCCTATATCGGTCTTGTCGGACTCTTCCTTGCCGCTAGTGGTATAGTGTAACTGAAAAACCACCTTCGAACCTTTAGGTAAAAATCTACCAGTTCCATCAGGAAACCTTTCAGCTTCTCCTCCAGGTGCCCAGCCTAGAAGTAACCCATCTATCCAGCGACTTACAGACCTGTCTACAGGTGCGTCATAGCCTTCGGGATAGTCGATAGATGCAAGAACATGGTGAAGCACATTAGGATTACCAGGTAATACTTCTATTGCACTTACGTATTTATCCTCTGTAATATTTAATTCTTTCGTTTGATATCGATAATCTATAATTCCTTGAGCAGGTATGTCTTCATTATCGAGATTTACAACATGGTCTGGTTCGCCCAAAGTCCATCTTTGAGGATTAGCTAACTGGTCTGCTAAGATGTCTGCTCCATCGCCCCTTTTACTTCCTCCATCTACCCAGGCTATGATCTTCCTTATCTCTTCTTGAGATATGGATATATCGTTAGAAAATGATCCAACATGCGGATCGGCATGCCAAGGAGGCATGCGCTTAGTCTGTAGTACTTGTCTGATCATAGCCGACCATCCTACAACCATAGGAAAACCATTCATCGGCCATGGAGCAATACCTCCATCTTGATGACAATCATAACAGTTCTCCTTGAGGATGGGTGCTATATCTGCATATGTAAGATCTTCATATTCTTCCATAGCGCTTAATCTGCTGATAGCGCAGCCCTTGGCTTGACGGTATACTTTTGCGATGGCCTGATCTCCTAACTTTGCTTCTAGTACATCCACCAAATAGTTCTCCTTTGCCTCTCCCTTATCAGATCCATATCCTAACTGATCGTCTATCGGGCCTCTGTATAATACTGACCAATCATCTGGATCAATAACAAAGGTTTCTGCTGTAATATTGAGATCTAAGATCTCTGCTGCCAGCTGATCTTCGTCGACAAGTACTGGTGTCTTGATGTCAAAGTTCTGAGCCTCCTCAGCTATAGACTCTCTCGTATCTTGTAGATTAGAATTGATCATGAAGAACTTGATGCCTTTCTGCTCGTATTCATCTTTGATTTCTTCAAATCTCGCAATGCTCTTTCTTACTATCGGACATGAATTTCCTTGTACATAAAGAACTATAGCTGATGCATCATCATAATAGTGTAATCTGTGAAACCCATCTTCATGGTCATATAAACCAAAGTTTCTCACAGTCATATCCAATTCTACTGCTTCCGAAACTTGAGGACCACATCCTATCAAAAAGATAATTGACAAGAAAAATACAACTCTAAACAGGTAAGACATGATATCAAGATTTTAATTTCGACCTCTATAAAGATAGTATCACCCAGCGATATCAAATAAGATTCTTAGCATTACTAGATATATACCGTACAATTGTCGTCCGAGGGCTTCGCTTAGAGGACAAACTCATTTCTAAACACAGTCCTTAGGAGATCTGCCTGCTCAACATCAATGCTGCGTACGTCATAAATCCACTTCCGATCTCTAAAGACCTCGGATCTATATCAAAAGTGGGAGTATGTACTGGACTACTATTAGCTCCATCTTCAGAGGCAGTACCCAACCTATAAAAACAGGCAGGTATCTCGTGGCTATAATAAGAGAAGTCTTCAGCCGTCATCCTTGGCTCTATTGTGATATTCATAGCTTCACCCACATATGAACCAGCAGACTGACGAACCTGACTCGTAAGAGAGGGATCGTTATATAGAGATGGATATCCCCTAACTATATTTACTTCGGCTGAACCTCTATGGGCCTCGCAAGTTGAGTTGACGATGGTTCTTATATGCTCATGAGCTCGCTTTCTCCACGCTTCATCATAGGTCCGAAAAGTACCTTCCATCAGTACTTTTTGAGGTATGACATTAGTAGCCCCACCATCAGAGTTGATCTTCCCTATGCTGAGGACAGATGGAGTATTGGGCTTAGCATATCTGCTTATGACAGATTGTAAAGCTTGTATGACATCAGCACTGATAAGGATGGGATCTATCACTTGATGAGGCATAGCAGCATGTCCGCCCTTTCCATGAATGCTGATATACAACTCATCACATGAAGCCATAGCACTGCCAGCCACCATACCGATATTACCCACTTGTAATCCGGGATCTACATGCTGACCAATAATGGCGTCTAAATCTTCCAGCACATTATCTTTTATCATGAGAGAAGCGCCACCAGGAAGTTTTTCTTCTCCCGGCTGAAAGATGAGTCGATACTTGCAATCAAGTTCTCCTTCTAAGTCTTTTAATATGGCAGCTACACCTAACAGAGAGGATGTGTGGACATCATGCCCACAAGCATGCATCACTCCATCATTTTTTGATTTATACTCTTTGTCAGATTGCTCAGTTATCGGAAGCGCATCGATGTCAGCTCTAAGCCCGATAGTCTTACTACCCTTTCCGATCTCAGCCGTAAGGCCTGTACCTCCACCAAGTCCTTCTATATGAGAAACTCCAAGCTGCTCTAATGCAGTTGCTATATATCGAGCCGTTTCTTTTTCTTCAAATGAAAGTTCTGGATGAGCATGGATATGGCACCTATGTTGCCATATTGTTTCGTAGTGCTTTGTAGCAAGAGTCTTAATTCTATCAACTAGTTTCGTCATAGTGTGCAAAGATGAGGTAATATTTCGTGTAGTTCTTGATACTACATAAGAGACGCGACGATTCTTAATGGAGCAGTAACTGAAATAAAGATATCATCGAATACGCTATAATTCGTCACATACTGGATAGCGCGCTGGGTTATGATTTGATCTTTTTTTAGACCTGGATAACAGGTGATGAGGTAAGGCTTAGTTTCTGGTAGCTCTACCGAGAGACTGTCGTCGTAGCCTACTAAGGTTTTCCTTCCTAGTATGAGTTGCTTGATATTTTGAAAAGAGCTTTTCCGCCACAAGAGCGGCAAAATGATAGAAAGCACTATCAGAAGAAAAGCAATTATAATATCCCATATCCTTTTTTGAAACTGATGAACAGGTGAAGTTATAGTGATAGGCAAAGCGCTGGCACTATAATATCCTTCAGTTTCGGGATCGCTACTGTTCCACATAGCATCTTGTACCGCGTCGTAGAATCTATGACTACAGCTTGAAGACTTCATCGTCTTTAGCATCGTGGTGATAGGTACGACACCAAATGGCCATATCACCTCATCAGAACTATGAAGCTTTGGGATTTGGTGCAAAGCGATTAGATCATATCCTTCTAGTGAAGATGTAACTTTCTCGTGTTGAACAACATATGATTTCAACTTTCTAGAAGCTCCATATCTTGCTAACAGTCCTACTGGAACAAGTATAGCACTGAGGAAAGTGATCATCCTTGAAAATCTCAAATCAATAGGGAGTAGTGCATACAGACCTATCACTAGTATACCCCCAATCAAGCCTCCTAAAAAGGCGCGTTTCCTTTTTGGACCTTCGTGATATACCCCACTTAATCCGAGTACGATAACCCAGAGAAGTGAGGATAGGATATATCGATCTATATACTTGAGATATCCATAGTAATCTATACTTCCACTTTTGATATATGACCAAGCGAACTGGATAAATAGTAAGATGCCAAGGATGAGTATTCCGTCTAATAACGCTGAGAACCATTTACGAAAGTGAAAGAATAGATATCTCTGACGGGCCAACCCACCTGAAAGGAGAGATACTCCCATACTTTGTACTACAGAAGTGGAGCTGACGTGTTTTGCATGATATAACTCTAGTGCTTTATAAAAGTGTTGATGATGTTCGATCGAACCCTTGTCAGCACTCTCGCCTTTAAAGTGGATGATGCATGTGCCGCTTTCGCAAATATTCTGATAGCCAGCATGGATCAACCGCACTGATAGATCTACATCTTCCCCATACATGAAATAACTTTCATCAAAGCCACCGACTGTCTCGTATTTCGATTTTTCTATGCACATACAGGCCCCACATAAGACGGGTGCAGGAAAGGGACCGTCGGTTTCTATGGTGGCGTAATAAGGAGCAGCTTTTGAAAGAGGAAGTTTTAAAACCTTGGTTAGAGCCGATAAACTGTTAGGAAGATTTCTAGCTGACTCAGGAAGCAATTTGCCACTTCCATCTATAAGTAGTGGACCTACTAAACCGACAGTAGTTTTATGAGCTTCGCCAACAAGCATAGCCAGCGACTCTTCGCCGATGATGCAGTCTGGATTTAAAAAAACTAAAAAATCACCTTTTGCTTTCTTCGCTCCTATGTTGCACGCTTTCGCAAATCCTTCATTCTCTGCATTAGATATAAGATGAACAGTAGGATATCGATCTTTTATAATAGTCCTGGTTTGATCAGTAGAACAATTATCTATGACGATGATCTCAAGAGAAACTCCCTCCGATCTCAAGAGGCTCTCCAAACAATAGGATATATAGGATGCGGACTGGTAGGTTACGATGATGACAGAGATCAGATACTCGCCGTGATGTTCGGTTCGAATATCCATAGTCACTCCTTAAAGTGTGGATGTAGTATATGGCAGGCGAGTAGCTATCGATCTTCCTAAAGTTACTTCATCCGCATACTCTAGTTCTCCTCCAAAGGAGATCCCCCTAGCCAACATGGTTATCTGGACTTGGGCCTCTTCAAGTTTCCGGGAGAGGTAGTAGATCGTAGTCTCTCCTTCCATAGTCGGACTAATGGCCATGATAACTTCCTTTATATCTGCACTGGTAGCTCTCTGTAACAAATCATCTATAAATAGTTGCTCCGGAGCTATGCCATCAAGTGGTGAAATCACGCCACCAAGTACATGATAGAGGCCGTGATACTGTCCTGTCTCCTCTATCGCCATCACATCACGCACAGATTCTACTACGCAAATTTGCTCCGCTTTGTGAGTTCTGGACATACAGATATTACACATGTCTTCATCTGAAAGATGGTGACATGTCTTACAAAATTTGATACGCTCGATGATATTTTGAAGTGGGTTCAACAGATCTTGTGCCACAAGCTCCTTGTCTTTTCTAATCAGATGCAGCACTAATCGCAATGCAGATTTGCGACCTATACCTGGTAGTTTGCTGAGCGCTTCGACTGCTTCTGTAAGGAGACTTGACGAATATGACATGATGACTTTAAGTCTTGAGATCAAAAGTACTTCAAATATAGAGATTGGTCATAACGAAACTATAGTGAATTAATCAAGCGAGAAATCACGCTAAAATGTTGGATATCTGCTATTTACACTTTGCGAAATTTTGTAATGTGTACATATCACTCTCTCGCCTCTTCCTTATCTCGAAGTCCTAGTTAATCTTTAACTTTGAGCCAGTCATCATAAAATGAAAAAATAAGCATGGCAGAAATAATCAGAATGCCTCGTCTCAGTGATACGATGGAAGAGGGAAATATCATCGGATGGTTAAAGAAGGTAGGAGAAAAGGTCGCTCCAGGTGATATACTTGCAGAAGTAGAGACTGATAAAGCTACTATGGATCTTGAGAGTTTTCATGAGGGTGTATTACTTTATATCGGTGTGAAAGAAGGTCCAGTTGCTGTGGATGGTATTATAGCTGTGATAGGCCAGGAAGGTGAAGACTTCGAGTCCTTAATCAAGGAAGATGCTTCAGCTGCTCCAAGCGCAGCCCCTGCTGCACAAGAACCAACCGCTCCGGCTGAGACAACCTCGCAGCCATCACAAGCCGCTACTGCCGCGCAAGCAACTCCAACTACTGGAGAATCAGACGCAAGAATCAAGGCGTCACCTCTAGCTAAATCAATGGCTAAAGAGAACAATCTTGATATAGCGACGATCACTGGTTCGGGAGAAGGAGGTAGAATAATCAAAAAAGATATAGAAGCAGCCCTTGCTTCAGGAGGAAGTAGAAGCACCGGTATTGCTGCTTCTGGTGTGTCGTATGCGGCTATGGCAACAGGAGAGACAAAAGAAATCCCGCTTTCTCAGATGAGAAAAACCATCGCTAAGAGATTAGGAGAAAGTAAGTTCAACGCACCACACTTCTATCTTACGATCAAGATCAACATGGATAGATCTGTAGATGCTCGTAAGGCTATCAATGCTTCAGGCGATGTGAAAATCTCCTACAATGACATCATAGTTAAAGCTGCTGCACTTGCTCTTAGAAAGCACCCCATGATCAACGCTTCATGGCTCGGAGATAAAATAGTTGTCAACGGACAAATAGATGTAGGAGTAGCTGTAGCTATCGACGAAGGTCTATTAGTACCTGTTATAAGAAATACTGACCTCAAACCACTTCAGGTTATAAATGCTGAGGTAAAGGAGTATGCAGGCAGAGCAAGAGAAAAAAGACTCAAGCCTGAAGAGATGCAGGGTAACACATTTACTATCTCTAATCTCGGGATGTTTGGCATCGATGAATTCACGGCTATCATCAACCCGCCAGCATCTTGTATACTTGCTGTAGGTGGTATAGAAAAAACGCCTGTCGTCGTAGACGGAGAAATCAAAGTAGGCAATATCATGAAAGTCACCTTGTCTTGCGACCATAGAGTTGTAG
>CAYYBR010000113.1:0-12886 GCA_964470035.1 uncultured Saprospiraceae bacterium | reverse complement strand
TTGATACCCATATTTGGATTGCTCTTTACACTTATAGGTTCTGAGCCCCCGGTTACTGTTGATCAATACCTTGATCAAGACCTATCATACCTTGTCGATTTCTATAAAGATCGGCATATGCATCCTGAGATTTCATTTCAAGAAGAGATGACAGCAGCAAGTCTGGCTAAAGAGCTCAGGCAAATTGGATGGGAAGTCTCAGAAGATGTGGGGCAAACGGGAGTAGTCGGCATCTTAAAAAATGGTGATGGCCCAACCATCTTATATAGAACAGACATGGATGCCTTGCCCATGAATGAAAAGACAGCTCTGCCATACACAAGTCAAACCAAGATCAGCTATAAAGGACAAGAGGTTGGTGCTATGCATTCATGTGGTCATGACATGCATATGACAACCTGGTTAGGTACGGCACGTGCTATGACTGAGATGAGATCTCAGTGGTCTGGCACTCTCATGTTTATAGGGCAACCTGCTGAAGAAATAGGCGGTGGAGCAAAAGCCATGTTAGAAGATGGGCTTTATGAAAGATTTGGTGTGCCGGACTATGGCCTAGGATTGCATTGCAGCCCTAGTATAGAGACTGGTTCTATAGGTATCACAGAAGGTTATACCATGGCCAATGCTGAACTTATAGATATCAAAGTTAAAGGAATTGGATCGCATGGAGCATCCCCCCATACTTCTATCGACCCTGTTGTTATAGCTAGCATGATCGTCATGGACATACAGACTATCGTAAGTCGAAATGTAAAACCTATCGATGATGCAGTGATCACGGTCGGCGCTATCCAAGGTGGTACTGTTCATAATATCATCCCCGATGAAGTAACTCTGAAGCTTACAGTAAGAACTTATAAAGATGAAGTACGCGAACTCATATATAAAAGACTAAGAGAGATAAGTCAAGGTATAGGCATCGCAGCGGGTCTTCCAGAAGACATGCTACCTGAAGTAATAATACCTAACTCCTTTACGCCTGCTAACTATAATGACCCTGCATTTACAAATCTTGTAGAATCTAAGGCGAGTCAGGTTATCGGTGAAGATCACGTGCTATATGCTGAGCCCCAGATGGTTGGGGAAGACTTCGCCAGGTACGGAAGGACTGATGATGACGTGCCTACTGTACTCTACTGGTTAGGTACTGTCTCTAAAGAGAAAATCGAAAGCGGAGATCTGCCGGGTTTACACAGTCCATACTACTACCCCGAAATTGAAAAAACTATATCAACAGCGGTGGAAGTAAATACTGCAGTGCTCAAGGACTTGTTGTCTCGATAGTAGCTACAGTTCAATCTCAAATCTGTCTTCTTTACCTTCAAAGATGTGGTAATCCTGAAGGTCATCTTTTTGAAGTCGAAGTACATTCTTTTGTGTTGGAAATACATCGAAGAAGTAACCAGCGACTATCGCATAGGAAACTTCATCTGCTGGTGACTTGATCTGAGTATCTAAGTAGATGCGATAACTGTCTCCTACTAGCTCTATATCCTGAAGTTCCCAAGTAATAGGATTCATAGAGATGTCTATCGTCAGATATTTACGAAAGTATGATAACACATCATCTCGAAATTCTACCGCAGTTGTATCGGTCACATATCCTGTATGAGATCTGATAGCAGCACGCAGATCATCTTCAAATACTCTGACTTCAGCCTCTATATAGGTAGGAGATATATCCAAGTATGTAGTGGATATATATATGGCATGATCCGACTCAACATCAAGAGAACCAGTAAGTAGCATAATCAAGTGTAGCCATATAAAGCTCATAAGTTACAATGTAGAGTCAAACGTGTATCTTTCCAAATACTAATCTCAATCAGTATGATCAGAACATTATTCTTAGCTCTATTCATCTGCTTCCTAAGCGCTTGCCATCAAGGAGAACATAAGCAGAATTCAAATAGTAAGGTGAGCGCTTTCGCAAATATGTCAAACATCGATTTTGATGCCCGACTAGATTCACTTGGTATAAAGCTCACTAAGCCATCTCCTCCTGTAGCTAACTATGTCAATATCACTCAGGCAGGCAACATCTTATTCTTAGCAGGGAAAGGGCCAAAAGACTCCTCGGGAGAATATATCAGAGGCAAATTAGGCCAAGACTTAACTGTAAAGGAAGGATATGAAGCTGCTCATCGCACTGCTATCGCACAACTCTCTGTACTAAAAGACCACCTTGGAGATCTCAATAAGGTCAAGCAAATACTGAAAGTGAAAGGTATGGTCAATGCAATACCGGACTTCACAGATCACCCTGAAGTGATCAATGGATTTTCTGATACTATGGTTAAAGTTTTTGGTGAAAAAGGAAAGCACGCCAGAGCAGCTGTTGGCATGGGGTCCTTACCTAGAAACATCGCGGTTGAAATAGAAATAATCGTCGAAACCTATTAGTTATCAAAATCCCTTTTGAGAATGCGAAAGCGTGACCTTTTCTTCATTATAACATGTTGTATCCTTCTCCCATGTCTCTGGTCATCATGTGATGAACCGAGGAGTTCACTAGGAGGGCTTTCGGTGACAGTAAGTGTGGATTCCATCCATGCTTCTCCTGCAAAAACAATCCTCAGTTTTCACATAGAGAATCAAACAGGAGTAGACTTGGACGGCGATAATTGGTTGATCGGATATAACCAATTAGTTGGATTAGTGGATCTAGAAAGTACACCTGCTGGACTTCGTATGAAATCAGTGGGAGGTGACTATATAGAGCTAAAACCAGACGAGGGATACGAGCTAATAGAAAATGGTGGATCAAGGCAGTATACCTTTGAAGTGAGTGGACATGTCGACAAACAAAGTGAGATGCCAGTGGGCATATTCGCAGTGATAGATGGAAAACCACGAGATATAGCATACAGCTCGAAAGGGATGGATGAAAAAACCCTTACAGAACTTAATCCTACAACCGCGAAGACGAGATATGAGAAAAATAAGAGGTTGAGCACTCTAGATCGCGATAAGCTTCTACCATTTATCCCCAGCCCTACAGAGTATACATATCTCGATGAAGAAAAAGTATTAGGCAGAGTAATCTCCGTATCTGCTAGCGAAGGACTAGATAATGAAGTACAGGCTCTTAGTGCTGGGCTCAAAACAAGAGATATCAGTATCACCAGTACTTCTAGGGATGATGCCGATATAACTATAGCTCTGCGACAACTTGATGATAAGGCGGAAGATGCATATAGGATGAGAGTTGATAATGACGGTATAGTCATCATCAGCAGCTCAAAGTCGGGCATCTACTATGGTATACAATCATTGCTACAGTATATATCCTATGCTCGCCAAGAAACTGAAAAAGATCAGATAAGTCTCCGAGGAATCGAAGTGCAAGATCAAGCTCGCTTTGACTATCGAGGTATGCATCTTGATGTCTCTCGCAACTTTCATAGACCAGCATCTGTCAAATCTCTCATAGATCAAATGACAGCTTTCAAACTGAACTATCTACAGATGCATGTCACTGATGATGAAGGATGGAGAATAGAGATAGCAGATCTTCCAGAACTTACTGATATTGGTAGTAAAAGAGGTTATACTAGTGATGAAGAAGATCACCTGATGCCCTCATATGGCTCAGGTGCTATAGTGGAAGAAAGCTACGGTACCGGATACTACACCAAAGAAGACTATATCGATATCCTATCATACGCGTCTGCAAGACACATCACTGTTATAACAGAGATAGACTTACCAGCGCACGCTCGGGCAGCTATCATCGCTATGAGAGCGAGATATAACAGATTACATAGCGAAGGAAATGATGTAGCTGCTGAGCAGTATAGGCTTGATGATCCTAATGATGCATCCGTATATCGCTCTGCACAAAACTGGGACGACAATGTCATCTGCATATGTAAGGAAAGCGCCTATACTTTTGCTGAAAAGGTGATCTCAGAAGTTGTAGAGATGTACAATGAAGCTGGTGCGCCGTTAGACGCCATCCATATCGGCGGTGATGAGCTACCGTATGGTGCTTGGCAGAAGTCTCCTATATGTGCAGAGTTTATCGCCCAGCAAGAAGATCTGAGTAGCAGTGACGATCTCCCTGGATATTTCTTTAAGCGTATTAAGTCTATCATGGATGAGCACGGTTTGGTCACAGCAGGTTGGGAAGACATGGTCCTCCGACATGACGAGGACGCTCATGAAAGTACTTCTATCAATCCTAGTTTTAAAGGATCCGGTGTTCGACCATACGTCTGGAATGCCATCATAGGTGGGGGAAGAGAAGATATGATATACAAGCTGGCCAATGCTGGATTTGATGTTGTTATGAGCAACTCTTCGTCATATTATTTTGACATGGCTTATGATAAGGACCCTGATGAAATCGGATTAAGTTGGTCAGGATATGCTGATACTGAAAAAGCCTACGCTACAGATCCTTTGGACATGTTTCATAGATTACCAGATACTAATTCTGATGTGACAAAGGAAGACTTCAAGGATAAAGTAAGGTTGAGCCGCGAGGGGAAAAGTAATTTCTTAGGTATTCAGGCCCAACTATGGAGTGAAACCGTAAGGGATGCATCATCGATAGAGTACCTGACTTATCCTAAGATCTTAGGATTTGCAGAAAGGGCTTGGTCACCAGCAGGTCCATGGATGCAAGAAACTGTCACAGAAAAAATAGAAGCAGCTTACGAGAAACAGTGGAATCTATTTGCCAATACACTAGGGCAAAAAGCTCTACCACTATTGGACCAAGAAGGATTAGAAGGGCTCAAGTACAGGATCCCAGAGCCAGGAGTCACTTTCGTAAATGGTAAAGTCGAAGCCAATACATCCTTTCCTGGTCTTAAGATCGTCTATCAAAAAGGCCTTGACGGAGAACCACAAGAATACTCGCAGCCCTTATCAATTGATAAAAATGAATCACTGATATTCTGGTCTAGCTCATCTAAGGGAAGAAAGGGAAGACCCACCACTATAAATTAAAAAAGAGGTGCTTTCTGTAGAAGGCACCTCTCTCTTTATTTCAAGGGACGATAGAGATAAATTCTATCTCGCTACTATAATTCTTGTTTGGTTGAGTACAGTTGCTTGGTTGTCGATCAGCTCAAGGAGGTATGTTGTTGGAGCTACATCTGATAGATCTATCTGTGTTGATACATCACCTCTTGATATAGTTTGTAACTTTAGTTGCTTACCAGTTACATCTCTGATGACTACTGTTGCATCAGCATCAAGTGTTTTTTCTAATGTAATATTTACATAGTCACTAGTTGGGTTAGGTCCTATAGCTGCTTCAAATACTGCTACTTCTCTTGCAGATTCTTGAGATGAAAAATCTCCGTAGTATGTGATATTTACTTTTTCTAAAGAGTTACTTGACTTCCACTCTTGTAGTTCTACAAATGCAGTAGCATATAAATCAGTAGCTCCTTCTCTTCCCCATACTAGATCGTAATCTGCACCTTCTAGTTTTACATCAAACTTTAATCTCGCAACCGTTGTCCACTCATCTTTAATAAGAGATATACCGCCATTTTTCAGGTCATGTAGATCGATTGAGAAATTTACGAACCCCAAGTTATCATCAAAGGTTACTTGATTCACATCGTCAGCTTGTACACCACTTAGGTGATCCTCTAGAGATAATTCAGTATACATTCTTCCTGATAGTGCTGAAGCTGAAGACTCTGTATCTAGTGCTAATACTTCGCTATCATAGTAAAATCTGTAATTCTGACCAGCTAAAGTAACATCTGCTCCATTTACATTACGTAGTTCCACATTGATGTATAACTCTTGCTTTGCTTCGTTATACTGTGCTTTGTCAAATCTTACTTCTAACTCACTTGCATTAAGACAAGTAATTGTAAAGAGGGCTGCTGCTAGTGTTGTGATAAGGTTCGTTGTAAAGGCTCTCATTACGCTGGGGTATGTTGTTATAAAATACGCCCCTAAGACGGAGTCAAAAGTCTACACCACATCTCCAGTCACAAAATGTCACAACATTTATAACCTAATGACAAGTAGCTGTCAATTATAGCATGTTTTAATAATTCTGGCCCCTAGACGTATATGTATTGAGGTAATTCCCGAGGCAAGGAGGAAGAAAGTGAAGAAAGCAGGAGAAAAGAGGCCCCTACTTAAAGTAGAGTAACTACAATCTTATCACTGTAGATGACCTGGTTATCCTGATTGTAGATATCCATGATGTAAGATGAAGAAGAAAGATCTGAGATATCTATAGTCCTGTATGACTCGCCTTCTCGTATATAGTTTTGTTTGATGTGTTTACCTGTCATATCAGTTATAAGGATGGTCATATCAGAAGATGCGGGCTCTGAAAGATCTATAGATATATAATCTGAGGCTGGATTTGGTCCTATTCTTACATTGACCATGTCGTAGTAAGAGTTCAAGTCTGAGAGGCTGGCGTCATGATACTCGTCTATGTTGAGGCTCTCGACAGTTCTAGGTGCAACCCACTCTGTGATATGTACAAATGCAGAAGCATACTCGTCAGTCACTCCTTGACGACTCCATACTAGGTGAGAGTTATCTATATTATGATTAGTTACATCGAAGTATAATGTTGCTACAGAAAGCCACTCTGTATGTGTAGGTAACTCTACTCCTCCGTTGACCAAATCAAGAAGATTGATAGAAAAGTTGATAAATCCCATCTCACCATTTGAGGTCAAAGACTTCAGTTCTGCTATATGCTCGTATAAATCAATCTCGCTATAGGTGTTGGATGGAAGTTTTGATACCGAATTAGCTTCATCAAACTCTAAATCGTCTGCATCATAGTATAGTCGGTAATTTTGATCTGCTAAAACTACTTCACTATTTGTTGTATTGCGTACTTCCACACTTACTGCTATTCTGTCCGTAGATGGAAAAGGCTGAGATGCAAATCTGACTTCGATGTTATTTCCTAATAAAAGG
Organism: uncultured Saprospiraceae bacterium; assembly: GCA_964470035.1. GTDB lineage: Bacteria > Bacteroidota > Bacteroidia > Chitinophagales > Saprospiraceae > JAJRXG01. The sequence goes on along the minus strand of CAYYBR010000113.1, from coordinate 5,968 downwards.
GAGGAGATAAATAAAAGGCAGGCGATATGTACGAGTTTTGTTTTCATGGTCTGAGTATCCTCATGGATTATCCTTCAGACGCCCCCTTTTCAAAAAGATACTTACATAATCAAAGATATCTGATGATGTGTCAGATAGTTTTCAAACTAGTAGATAACACGCCGCATAGGTGACAAAAAAAGAGGTGCTTTCTTTCGAAAGCACCTCTCTGTTTATTTCAAGGGATGTTGTGATATTGTTTATCTCGCTACTATTATTCTTGTTTGGTTAAGTACAGTTGCTTGGTTATCAATCAGCTCAAGGAGGTAAGTAGTCGGTGCTACATCTGTTAGATCTATTTGTGTTGATATGTCTCCTCTTGATATAGTTTGTAGCTTTAATTGCTTACCAGTTACATCTCTGATGATCAATGTCACATCTGCATCTTGTGTTTGCTCTAGTGTCACATTTACGTAGTCACTTGTTGGATTAGGTCCTATAGCTGCTTCAAAAGCAGCAACTTCTGTAGATGACTCTTGTGATGAAAGATCGCCGTAGTATGTGATCTCTATATCAGCTAGATCATTGCTTGAGTTCCACTCCTGTAGCTCAACAAATGCTGTAGCATATAAATCAGTAGCTCCTTCTCTTCCCCATACTAGATCGTATCCAACCTCTTCTTTCTTTACATCAAACTTAAGTCTTGCAACTGTCGTCCACTTGTCAGTAGCTAGAGAGATACCTCCATTCTTTAGATCGTGTAGATCTATTGAGAAGTTTACAAATCCCAAGTTATCATCGAAAGTTACTTGATTCACATCGTCAGCTTGAACTCCATTAAGATGATCTTCTAGGGATAACTCAGTATACATTCTTCCTGATAATGCTGAAGATGATGCCTCTGTATCTAAAGAAAGCACCTCACTGTCATAGTAAAATCTATAATTCTGTCCTGCTAGAGTGATATCAGCTCCCGTTATATTGCGTAGCTCAACGTTAACGTATAACTCTTGCTTTGACTCGTTATACTGTGCTTTATCAAATCTCACTTCTAACTCACTTGCACTCAGAGAAGAAACTGTAAGAAGGGCTGTTGCGAGTGTTGCGAAAAGGTGATTTGTAAAAGTTTTCATTACGTTGGGGTGTTGTTGAATAAATACGCTCCTAAGACGGCATCAAATTTCAAGACCACATCCTCAAGCACATATGGTCACATTATTTTTATTCTTTTGGAAAGTAGCTGTCATATGAATCACGGCATTAATATGAGCACATTAACATAGTAGTAATTTGATAATTAGTTTATTATATATGCTATTTAATTGTAATTTAAGATTGAATATGGCAGTTGTTTTATTTTACTTTCTTTCGTTAGAAACAGTAGCGTGAGCGATATGACAGTATTGTCTGATGCCGTATTAGTAGAATTATGAGTGAATTAGTATCAATCCAGGTTCAATTAGAAAGGTTTGATCAGATATCTGATCTGAATAATCCCAACATACTAGATCTATGTAGAGCAGCTCAAGAGGCTTCTGAACTCGCATATGCTCCTTATAGTAATTATAAGGTTGGTGCATCTGTATTGTTAGAAGATGGAAGTATCCTTAAAGCTAATAATCAAGAAAATGCGGTTTACCCTCTTGGTCTTTGTGCAGAGCGTGTGGCTATATATGCTGCATCTAGTCAATCTTTAGATATTGCGATCATAGCTTTAGCAGTTGCTACTCACAAGCCTTTGCAGCCTGGAGAACTACCTCCTTTCCCATGTGGTAGTTGTAGACAAGTCATACTAGAGAAAGAAAATAGATATAACAGAAGTATAGATCTATATATAATAGGATCTGATAATTCTGTTTGTCACGTAAAAGGTGCCAGCTACCTTTTGCCTTTTGCTTTTGACGCTAGTAGCCTTTAGTTAGAAATACGACTTGACTTATACCGAGTGCTTCCTATAGCGATCTTCCCATCTTTATCTCTTACAACTACGCGTATAAGAAACTCTCCCACGTCGTCAGATGTCATAAAAGAAAAAGAATCAGACTTTTCTTCTGGGTTCCAATAGACAGTAGGTTGTAAAAATGGAGCAGACCTTTCTTGATTCTCAGTGATGGCTATAGGATATACAGCAGCTTTACCCGATCCAGAAAAACTAATAATATCCGCTTGGTCACTTTCAGGTACTTCTATATTCGCCTGCGAGGTATTAATCACTACATATCCAAAATCGCCAAAAGTGCCGAACTGCTTGGTTATATCTCGCCAGTCGTTATAGATACTCACTTCTTGTATGTCTGTCAGCTTAAGGTTGTAGACATAGTCTGCATTTTTAGTCATATTTCCATCAACTATAAAAACTGGAGATCTAGGAAAATAATACTCATCACTACTGCTGATAACCCGCTTACTTTCTGGGTCAAATAGACGAGCTGTTATTCTGTCATCTTTTTCTCTAAAATTCAAGAGATGCCCAAGAACCTCATTAAAGAAGATACCTGTATTCTCAAAGGTGACGTACTCTTTTACGTTCACCTGCTTGTTTGGCTTGACATATAGGTATTCTAGCCCTTGTCTTTCCTCATGCACAATAGGTGTCTCTACTTCTTTATAGTATTGGTAGATTCTCTTACGACTATTACTCTCTTTGAGATAGTTGATTATATCGTCATCAAACTCTGATACGAGCTGGGCTGCTTTTGGCACACTTGGCTTTGCTAATTGTACTTCAGTATCAGCAAAAAGATCATACAAAGCACCAGAAACTTGAAGTTTTTCTTGTCCTACATGGTCTTTCAACAATAGTGTGAACAAGCCTTGGTCGTCAGACTTGGTATAATACATCTTGTTATAAGTTGAGTTATAGGCTCCTATCACTCCTATCTTGGCAGGAGATCCTGTACTCGCATCAGCTATCATGCCGTGTACAAATGTCTGATCATCGATACCAAGACTTGTACCATCAGACAATGTAATCTTTGATTTGAGCACAGTTGATTCTGCCGCACTTCCTATCAATGAAGCATCAACTACAGATACGGATGCGATATCTCCATTCACACCAGCAGGTAAGTTTATACTTACTGTTACGTCCTCTCCTTTTCTTGTTGACTTCTTATTAGAAGAGATTTCAAGGTTAAACATGTTATCCGAATTAGTGAACATAGGTCTATCAGGATATATGGCCTGCATACCTTGCGCACTGATATCATTATATATAGGCACTTCCCAATTAGTGATCATAGTCGGTTTTCTACTATTATTATCAATAGCAAATACTGAGAAGTGATATAGGTCAGATTCTAAACCATAAGGAACTTTGAAGTATCCATCGAGTCGTGCATCTTCTATCCTCCAAAACATGTCATCGATGATTTTTCCATCATTGTTTTGAATCATCACCTGTAGATTTCCACTTGCAGCACTAAAAGCATTGGGAAAGTAAATCTGATACCATACAGTTTCCCCAGATACGTAGTAGGGCTTATCGATATGTATCAGGGCTTCATCATTATTCAATTGTCCAGATATAGATCCAGCAACAAGAAATAAACAACAAAGCAGAATGAGTAAATTTTTCATTTCGATCGATTTAATCTTCAAAGAAGTCCGGTTGAACAAGTGAAGAGTTTTCTTCCTGACGACAATCACAGCACACCCCACATGTACAGGATCCACCGGGGCCATTGGTGCATGCGGCGGCCATAGGACATATGGTACTTACATCTGTAAATAGATCGTCCGGAATTCGTTCTCTTATTACCTCCTCATCGGTGGCAAAGAAAAACCCAAAAACCTGATTAGAAGGATCATCTAAATTCACAAGATTAGAAGGTACTTCTCCTACAGGACGATCAAATACGCCGCCTTCTCTTTCACTTAAAATATCTATACCATTCCAGAAACCAAAGGCAGTCTCCGATAGTGAGAACTGTTTAACTTCAAAGTAATAACCTTCTGAAAACTCTGGGGATAGCGGTATGGTAATGAGCTCAAAGTCATTCACCTGAGTGCCAGAAACCTGCTCCGGATCTAAGACAAATATATCTTCTATACTAGTGAGTCGATTTATAAAACAAGTTCTCGTGGTCATATCATTGATCCCTGAGTCCGTAACTCGAAAGATGCTGCGTATCTCCCAATAAAGTCCAGAGTTGAGGTTTCCATCTACATCTGTGTCTATAGACAGTCTGATCCGTGGCTGATCCTCGAATACATTAAACTCGTTAAGGACCATCTCGCTAACACGAGAGATATTAATATCACGAGGTGATTGATTAGGGGGCATGATTTCCATGCTAGACTCTATATTTCTTCCATCAAAGGTCCTTACTCTTAATCGGTAACCTCTTCCTATTTCTGCTTGGATCGGTGTACTTGCGTCAAGTTCTTGTCTGAAGATACCTGGAGTCCGTGTTGTTAGCTCCATCTCGTTGCCTAGATCATCAAACACAATTACTTCTTGCACAGCTAATGGCTGTCGAGACTCTGGAGAAAAATCAAAAAGTCTAGAGATATTCACCTCGATAAAAGATGGATCGGCTCTAACTACTCTTCCTTGAATTACAACGGAGTCACTGAACTCATTAGACACTTCAAAGTCGATCGGATCGATGCAAGCCTGACATAATAAAAGACCTACCGCTACTACTATTATCCTCAATGTAATCTTCATTTATTTCTTATCTATTCGGGACCCAATAATACTAAAGTACTCAGATCAATCAACAGTTACATCTTACAAAAAAAAGTCTGGTCTTATTTGTGATGAATTCTCATCTTCTCGACAATCACAACACAATCCACATGTACAGGCCCCACCTGTGTCACCATTAACCCCATTTCCACAACTATCCATAATCAATGCACCAAATCGTTGTATGAGCATAGGGCATATCGTTCTTACATCTGTAAAGAGTTCATCAGGAATTCTTTTCCTTATCACTTGTTCTTGCGACGCAAAGAAATATCCAAACACCTGATTAGAGGGATCATCTACATTTACTAGATTAGACGGCACCTGCCCTACTGGCCTATCGAACACACTTCCTTCTCTTTCACTTAGTATATCTATACCGTTCCAATACCTTAATGCCGACTCAGTTAAAGAGTATTGTTTTACTTGAAAATAATATCCTTCTACAAACTCAGCTGAGACAGGAATAGTTATGAGTTCAAAGTCTTTAATCTGATTTCCAGAAAATTCTCTTGGATCAAGAACATAAATATCATCAACGCTAGTGAGGCGATCTATATAGCAAGTCCTTTGGACCATATCATTTATACCAGAATCAGTAACTCTAAAGATACTTCGCACATCCCAGTAGAGACCAGAATTAAGTTCTGCATCTACCTCAGTATCCACCGAAAGTCTAATACGCTGTTGAGTTTCTAATAAATTCATCTCATTAATGATCACCTCGCTGATTCTTTCAATACCAATATCCTGCGGAACTTGATTAGGAAGTAAGATTTCTGTTGTCGATTCTATCGTTCGACCGTCAAAAGTTCTAACACGGATACTATATCCTCGGCCTACTTCTGCTTGTACTGGAGTTGTGGCATCCAGCTCTTGTCTAAAAACTCCAGGGGTGCTGGTCGTAAGTTCCATCTGATTTCCTTGGTCATCAAAGATGATTACTTCTTGCACCGCTAGTGGCTGTCGCGACTCAGATGAAAAGTCAAAGAATCTAGAAATATCAACCTCTACGAAAGATGGGTCCCCATTAACCACTCTACCTTGTACAACTATAGAGTCACTAAACTCATTAGCCACTTCAAAATCTATTGGGTCGATACAACCATGACAGATGACAGCGCTTATAATCAGAGATAATAATTTTATTCTAATCTTCATAAAGCTTAATCTACACTGTCCAAGTATTAAAATTCTTCATTAATCAAATCCTTCAAAAAAGTCAGGTTTGATCTCGGTAGACCTTGGTTCATCTCTACAGTCACAACACAGCCCACACCTACATCCTACTGGTAC
>CAYYBR010000112.1:0-12928 GCA_964470035.1 uncultured Saprospiraceae bacterium | reverse complement strand
TTCCGATAAGAATCTAATCTCATGCTAGTATTAAAAGACTTAGACGCGCTCAAAGCAGCACAAGGACAAACTATAGAGACCGCCACTACCTTTGAGATGACTCAGGAGTTGGTCGATACATTTGCGGAAGCGACAAAAGACTTCCAATGGATACATACAGACCCTGAACGTGCCGCCAAGGAGTCACCCTTTGGTGGGGCCATCGCACATGGATTCTTCTCTTTGAGTTTGCTACCAAGATTTATAGAAGATTCGCTCAAGGTAGATAGCGTTAAAATGGGAGTCAACTATGGCTTGAACAAGGTGAGATTTCCATCCCCTGTACCGGTAGGAAGTAAGCTCAGTTGCAGATCAGTTATAAAGAAAGTAGAAGATTATCCACAAGGTGGCGTCAAGGTATTATTGGAGGCTATTGTTTTAAGAGAAGGTAGCGACAAACCAGTATGCGTAGGAGAGTTTCTCACTTTGATGTTCGAATAGAAAAGATAAAAATGAGATTTAAAGATCAGGTAGTTTTTATAACAGGGGCAGCATCAGGGATAGGGCGACAAGCGGCACTACTGTTTGGAGCAGAAGGTGCAAAACTGGCTTTATCGGATTGGAACATGACAGGTCTCGAAGAGACCAAGAGCCTCCTAGAAGAGACTGGACTGACTGCTAATACCTATCAACTTGATGTATCGGATTACCCAAAAGTGAAAGAAGTTTTAGGTCAGGTACAAAGTGATTTTGGAAGTATAGATGTCGGCTTAAATAATGCCGGTGTAGGAGCGCGAGCAAATCATAAAACCGCTGATCATACCCTAGAGGATTGGGACCGCGTTGTGGCGATTAATCAGTCTGGAGTATTCTATTGTATGAAAGAACAGCTCGCCGTCATGCAGCATCAAGGAAGTGGAGCTATCGTCAATATCTCATCCATCGCAGGCATGCGTGCACTTCCTCGACAGATCGCCTATGTCGCAAGTAAGCATGCCGTGATAGGTATGACAAAGACGGCAGCTCTCGAGTATGCCAGACATGGTATAAGGGTGAACGCTGTATGCCCCGTCTTCACTAATAGCCCGATGTTGGAGTCGATGTTCAGCGCCAAAGAAGAACTGAGGGCAAAGTTAGTCCATACTATACCTGTCGGACGATATGGAGAAACTACCGATATAGTCCATGCCATCATGTGGCTATGTGACCCGCAGAGTTCATTTATCACTGGATTGAGTCTTCCTGTAGATGGAGGACAGACAGCATAGTTGCTACTACCTGTTAGACGACATGAGACTCGATCTTAAGTATTAGGTGTAGGTCTGCATTCTTTTGATATTTTCACTTTCGTAAATGCTTCACTTGGGATTCAACACAATAGGTAAGAATCCCGTTAAACTCCTAAACAGAGGATTATGACTACTAATATCAATCCTAGGGCAAAAACTGATTTGTTCGATGCTCCGGATTACTATGCTCTAGATGATCTACTATCTGAAGAGCATATTCTTGTCCGCGATGCTGCCCGCACCTGGGTCAAAAAAGAAGTTACGCCCATCATCGAGCAGTACAATGAGGAAGCCAAGTGTCCGCTCCACCTCTACAAAGGCATGGCAGAGCTAGGTGCTCTGGGTCCGAGTCTTCCAGTAGAATATGGTGGCGGCGGCATGGACGAGATCACTTATGGTCTCCTCATGCAAGAGCTAGAACGCGGTGATAGTGGCATCAGATCGATGGCCTCTGTCCAAGGATCCCTTGTCATGTATCCTATCTATAGATTTGGCTCAGAAGAACAAAGACGTAAGTATCTCCCGGCTCTCGCCTCTGCCGAGATGATCGGTTGCTTTGGCCTTACTGAGCCTAACCACGGGTCTGATCCTAGCTCCATGGAGACACGATTTGTAGAAGATGGGGATGACATCATCCTCAACGGTGCCAAGATGTGGATCACTAATTCACCTATCGCAGATATCGCAGTAGTGTGGGCAAAAGATCCAGATGGCGTTATCACTGGAGTTATCGTAGAAAAGGATATGCCAGGCTTCAGCGCTCCAGAGATCCATGGTAAGCTTTCACTAAGAGCTTCTATAACAGGTGAGTTAGTATTTGAAGACGTTCGTGTACCTAAGGCTAATATTCTACCTGATGTCCGAGGACTAAAGGGTCCGCTGTCTTGCCTATCTAAGGCTCGATACGGCATCTCCTGGGGGGCTATAGGTGCTGCCATGGATTGTTATGATGCTGCTTTGAGATATACAAAAGAACGACAGCAATTCGGCAAGCCTTTAGCACAATTCCAGTTGACTCAGAAGAAGCTAGCAGAGATGATTACGGAGATCACCAAGGCACAACTACTTGCATGGCGACTCGGTACACTTGCTAATGAAAACAAAGCTACACCTGCACAGATCTCTATGGCTAAAAGAAATAATGTCTGGATGGCACTCCAGATCGCAAGAGAAGCTCGACAGATGCATGGCGGCATGGGCATCACTAACGAATATCCGATGATGCGCCATATGTGTAATCTGGAGACAGTACTTACATATGAAGGTACTCATGACATACACTTGCTGATCACAGGTATGGATGTCACGGGGCTCAATGCATTCAAGTAGATATCACAGAGAGATGGCTACAGATACAACTACTTCTCCTGCACTAGATATCAAGCACGATCTTGATCCTGCAGTACTGCTTCGACTGTACAAAGGCATGCTCTTCTCTCGGATGATAGAAGAAAAGATGCTCGTCTTACTCCGTCAAGGAAAGGTGAGCAAATGGTTTGCAGGCATCGGTCAAGAGGCGATAGCTGTAGGTGCTACCTTGGCTCTGGAGAAGGACGAGATGATCTTCCCGATGCATCGCAATCTCGGTGTATGGCTATCTAGAGACATCCCACTTCGCAGACTCATCGCTCAGTGGCAAGGCAAGATGACAGGCTTTACGAAAGGTCGTGATCGTAGCTTTCACTTTGGATCACTAGAGCACCATACGGTAGGTATGATCTCGCACCTCGGCCCACAGCTGTCTCTAGCTGCAGGTGTAGCGCTATCATACAAACTCCGAGGAGAAAACAAGGTGAGTCTGGCTTTCACAGGAGAGGGAGGTACTAGTGAAGGAGAGTTTCATGAAGCACTTAATGTAGCGGCCGTCTGGCAGCTTCCTGTGATCTTCCTCATCGAGAACAATGGCTATGGTCTCTCCACCCCTACTAAAGAACAATATAGATGTGCCCAACTGGCTGATAGAGGTCCCGGCTACGGCATGAAAAGCATCACCATAGAAGCTAATGATGTCACAACAGTCTATAAGACCATCAGTGATATCGCTGCAGAACTCCGTGAGCACCCACAACCCTACCTCGTCGAGTGTATGACCTTCAGACAACGAGGTCATGAAGAAGCGAGCGGCACGAAGTACGTACCTCAGGAACTGATGGACCATTGGATCGCTAAAGATCCGGTCATCAACTATGAGGCACACCTCCTTGATAAAGGACTCCTGACACCTCAGACTATCGAAGAGATCCGAGAAGAGCACAGCGCTATCATAGAGACTTCGCTCCGAGAGGCGACTGCAGATCAAGGCCCAGAAGGATCACGAGACTTTGAGTACAGTGATCTATATAGTACTCATCCTAGTGAGACAGTACTGCCTAGAAAAAAGGAACAGCAAGACATCCGATTTATTGATGCGATCGCCCAAGCCCATGATCAAGCCTTAGACAGACACCCTAATCTTGTCGTTATGGGACAGGATGTCGCCGAGTACGGCGGTGTCTTCAAGATCACTGATGGATTGGGTGCAAAGTATGGCTATGATCGCGTGCGCAATACGCCACTCTGTGAAAGTGCCATCATAGGGATCGGCCTTGGGATGAGCCTGACGGGCATGAAGTCCATCGTTGAGATGCAGTTTGCAGATTTCGTTACGTGTGGCTTTAATCAGATTGTCAATAATCTCGCTAAAATCCACTATCGCTGGGGAGCTTCAGCGGATGTAGTGATCAGGATGCCCTGTGGAGGCGGTGTAGGGGCAGGACCTTTCCACAGTCAGACTAATGAAGCTTGGTTCTTCAAGACACCGGGTCTCAAGATCGTATACCCTTCTAGCCCAGAAGATGCTAAGGGCTTGCTCCTAGCCGCAGTAGCTGATCCTAATCCTGTACTCTTCTTTGAGCACAAGGGCTTATATAGAAAGATATCAGGACCCGTCTACAGTGATTACTATACGCAAGAGTTGGGTAAGGCTAAGGTAGTTCAGGCTGGTACCGATGCTACTATCATCACCTACGGCATGGGCGTGCACTGGGCCATAGAAGCGACTGCACAGATGTCAGCTAACATAGAGATCATAGACTTGGTATCACTAGCACCGCTAGACTATGAGACCATACATCGCAGCGTCATCAAGACCCACAAGGCACTTATCCTTCATGAGGACTCACTCTTGGGTGGCATCGGAGGAGAAATATCAGCATATATCGCTGAGCATCTCTTTATTCATCTTGATGCACCGATCATCAGAGTGGGTAGCATGGATACACCTGTACCATTTGCGAAAGCGCTCGAAGAAAAGTATCTCGCAAAGCACGACTTGCAAGAGAAGCTACAAAAGCTACTTTCGTACTAACATATCATCACTGTCAGTCACTAGCGCTATCAGCTAGACTGACTAAAAAACAAAAACATGGAAAGCTTAACTATCGACAACCTCTTTTCTGTGGCGGGCAAAACGGCCATCGTCAGTGGAGGGTCACGGGGTATCGGATATATGATCGCTCAAGCACTAGTAGAGAACGGTGCCAAAGTCTATATCACTTCGCGCAAAGCGGCCGTCTGTGATGCTGCAGCAGAAGAACTATCGAAGCTCGGCACTTGCATCTCTCTTCCTAGTGACTTGTCTAATCAGGAAGGTAGAGAAGCCTTCGTCAGTCAAGTCAAAGCACAAGAATCACAGATCAACATCCTTGTCAATAATGCTGGAGCGGCATGGGGAGCACCATTTGCAGATCATCCAGAGCATGCTTATGATAAGGTGATGGATATCAATGTCAAGTCGATGTTTTACATGACGCAAGCCTTCCTTCCTCTACTAGAGGCTGCTGCCACTCCAGACAACCCAAGTCGCATCATCAACATAGGATCAATCGACGGTCTCCATGTATCTCAGATGCCAACGGTCCCATACGGTGTCAGCAAGGCTGCCGTCCATCAGATGTCCAAGGCCCTATCTGTTAAACTAGGCGGCAAGAACATCACTGTGAATGCGATCGCCCCAGGACCCTTCGAAAGTAAGATGACCGAAGCTTGGTTGGCACAAGACAGTCTGAAGAGCGGGATAGAAAAGACATGTCCTATGCGACGCATCGGATATCCAAGCGATATGGCGGGACTTGCGTTATTCCTCTGTTCTAGAGCAGGCAACTATGTGAATGGGGCTGTGATTCCTATAGATGGAGGGGTGCATATAGCCTAGACTCTAGTGGTACAGCTTATGATGTCAGCTCAACGGGTGTAAAACCCGGTCTCAAGCGCGTAGCGCTGTTTCCGGGTTCTCTCATCTGTGCTTACCTCAAAGGGATATGTTGCATCAACTAAACTGCATCACGCCATCATCGATCTTGCTCATGTTGATCGTCACGCGATCAAAGATGTAATTCTGCTTGAGCTTCCACGGGGCCTTGGTGCCAGACTTTGGCATCTGATCGATAAACCGCTGGACATAGCCAGAACTAAAATCTAAAAATGGTAGTAACTCCATATCAGGATCCTGGACCACTGGGACTGCCTTCTTGTAGCCTTTCTTAGTCATATACTTGATCATCTTAGCAAAGTATCGATTAGTCAGATCACACTTGAGCGTCCAGGAAGCATTAGTATAACCAAACGCTAGAGCCATGTTAGGGACACCGCTGAACATCATACTCTTATAAGCCACAAGCTCCGGCCCTCTTATCTCCTTACCATCTACTTGAAACTCCACACCAGCGAGATACTTCAGCTGTAGGCCAGTAGCAGAGACGATGATGTCTGCTTCGAGGTGATCACCACTCTCCAGCTGTATACCACTCGAGGTAAATGAATCAATATGATCAGTCACCATCTCGGATTTCCCAGTCCTAATCGATTCGAATAGATCGGAGTCTGGCACTATGCAAAAACGCTGATCCCAAGGATTATATCTAGGTGTAAAATGTCTTAAGTCGTAGTCATCTCCCAGCTCCTTTTTCACACCTGCGATGATGAGCTTCTTCATGAAGTTAGGATACTTGCGTGCTATGGCATAAGAAAAACGCTGTACTAATATCTTCCTGCAGCGCGATACATTATAGGCTATGCCATCAGGTAAGATACGCTTGGTCCAAAGAGCGATTTTATCCACAGATGGCGCAGTCGCTATGTATGTCGGTGACCGCTGGAGTAATGTAACTTTTTCAGCCTTCTTCGCTAACTGTGGCACAAGTGTCACAGCAGTAGCACCACTACCGATCACTATAATCTTCTTATCAGCATAGTCGAGATCTTCTGGCCAAAACTGAGGATGTATAAAAGTACCCTTGTAATCATCCTTCCCTTTATAGTCAGGTAGATAGCCCTGCTCATAGTCATAATACCCAGAACACATAGACAAAAAGTTACAAGTATAGTACTGCACCTCTTCGTGACCTGCTATCGATACACCTAGTGTCCATGTACTTTGCTCAGATGACCACTGAGCGCTCTTGACCATATGATGGAACTTGATCTTATCTTCGAGTCCTAACTCCTCCTTCGTCTCATGCAAGTAGGTCATGATATCTTCACCATCTGCTATCGCCTTACGACTGGTCCAAGGTCGGAAAGCAAATCCTAGCGTATACATATCAGAGTCTGACCTGATCCCAGGATACTTAAAGAGATCCCACGTACCTCCGATACTTCCTCTACCCTCTAACATGGCAAAGCTCTTATCTGGACACTGTTCTTGCAGATAGTATGCAGCGCTGATACCAGATATTCCTGCACCTACTATGATGACATCGAAGTGAGTTTGCATACCGTGTAAGTTAGGCGCTATTGGGTAATTAGCCAATTAGATAATTGGACAATCACGACTGCCCGGTCAAGAGACATCGATCAGTCGTGGTGCTCAGTTCAGGTTTTGCTGCTCTGAGGGCGAGGTGTAACCTACTTCGGAGAAGAGTTTTTACGCTCTTTATCTCTAATAACCTCTTAGAATTTCTATTGCTTTATCTAAAAACTCATCCTTGCCATCTCTGATGCCTTGGATAGTCTTATGTACTTCGATATCAGGTGTGATACCGATACCATGAAATTGGCTGCCGTCATCATTAGTGACTTTGGCTCCGGTCCAATAGATAGAGACTTCTCCTGAAATCTGGAAGGGGTTCATCATTCCGTTAGCTCCAGCCGATTGTTCTCCTACTATCGTTCCTAAACCATGTCGCTTGATGCTATTCTTAAAACTTTCAGCTGAACTCTTTACTCTGCCATCTATAATAAAGACAGTCTTGATATCTCCTAGGTAAGGAGATTGGGGTTCGCTTGGATATTGAGATTCTTCGAATCCTACTGGTCGCTCTTGGTCTGGATATATGACTCTCGGTATCTTAACAATCGACGCGCCAGTAACTTCGTCTTGAAGAAAATGCTTGAAGAAATCCCATATGTGATAATTATGACCTCTAAAATCACAAACTAGACCTTTCATTTTAGTCAGCTCAGGCAGTAGCTTTGTTAAGGTATCTCGTCGTATAGTAGCAAGACTGATATACATGACATCACCATCCAAAAGTTTATACATATTAGCTTGTATGCTTGGACGAGCTAAGGTGTACTGAGAAATACTTCGGTGGTGCCTGAGAGAGATTTCTTGATTATTGATCTCAAGTAAGAGTGGTGCATCTTTTTTTGCGGAAAGACTTCTAGCCTTATTGCTATAATTGAGATAGGTTTTCGTGCCATATGAAATTCTAGAGTTCACTTCTTCGAAGTATTTATGTGGTTCCTGATTGTTGATCTTGGTTACCACATCTCCGACTTGTATATCGACAGTGTCATTCATGACCTTAGTGATCACAAGTGAGTCTTGAATCCACTCCCAGTGCACATCTGGGTAAAATCCATATGCGCTTGGCCCTTGCCATACCCATAGATGGCCATCTTTGATAGTGGCGGTCAGCTTTTGTAAGGTAACCACATGATCATCAGCTCCTGTATCACTAAAAGACCGCTGAAGTGCCATCTCCAATTGAGCATCCCAGTCCACATCTACTTCATCAAAATAGGGATAGAAGTGTTGGATTACATTATAGATATTCACCACATTTCCAAGTCTGATCGCAAGTGAGGTAAGGCTGGTGTCAGTCTGAGCTATAGCTGCTTCAAGCTTTTCTAGGTTGTGACTTTTAGGATAAGTACGGCCATCTCGCGTATATAGGACAAGTGGGATCTGGCAGTAAATATTTGCTGCGATAGGCTTAGAGATGACTTCACCTATCTCAGGATATTCTGTAAAAATGGATTCATGAAGAACATGAGTGGTGTCATCGATTTCTTCATAATGGTTGACCAAGACACTTTTATAAGATTGATATGGACCATTGGTCATGCCTTTGGACACCCCAGCATGTTGCCAATATGTAGGTAGATATGACGCCCCTTGTTCAGGGGTAATCCTCGATATATCAAAGCCAACGGAGTCTGATGAAAACCGTATGGTCGGTCCTATAGGGGCGAACAACTCACTAAGAGTATGACGCGCTTCTTCATTATTAGAACACTTTAGGATTTCTTCTACTCCATATGCTGCAAAATTATCCCAGTCTACTAAAGTATTCTCTGTGCTTGGGTGAAAGTACTTCACATAACCATAAGCTTTTGCAAAGGCCTTGATACGCTTTATTTTGTCTTGTGCCGTAGCTCCATTAATCAATAAGAGTGCTATTGCTATTGTATTCAAGATTTTCTTTAGCATTATCATAGGCATTATGTATGGCGTAGAAGATTATTACATACAATCTAATAATAATCAAAACAAATCAAAAGGCCCTTAACTTAGAAGGTTAAAGATTCCTACTTGCACAGGTACTATTTTTGTAGAATTCTAATTTAAGAGACACCTATCGGCATTGGCTCGAGATATAAATGCTTGATACTACAGCTAAGTGATCAAAAGGTCATAAGGGTCTTGTAGAGCACGATAGCCCTATAGCGGGCGTTGAATAATGATCAATAGGAGTAAAGCACTACTCTCTCGCAGACCATATCTCATGGAGAGGATCTCCCTTGCTTGAGAAGCCCTTGTGATGCCAATGGGCGTCGATTATATCAAAGTCAAACTTTAGACTTGCTCCGACTCGAGTATCGTCACGAGAGAAAAACTCTATGCTCTCTATATACTGTCCATCTATAGTGGTGTAACTCCCACCGCCTGTACCCATAAACTGTTTCGTCTCCGTATTGTAAGCGATCCATTGAAATCGTGAACCGCTCAGGATTTTCATAGTTTTACGCGGACGGTCAGTATCCCTTTTACTTAACTCACCATTTCTATAGCGGCCAGACATCAACCACGCTCCTTGGAGCATGCCTGGAGTGCCATCATCGATCCTAGTCCATATTATATCATCTCCAACGATACCCATCTCACTATCACCTAGATAAATATCAAATGTCACTTTGCTTCCTACCCGCTCTGGATCTAAAGAATCAAACTCAACAACTTCAGTCACGGTCATCCCAACCATGCTCAAGGATCCTCCATTAGTAGAAAAAAACTTTCCTGACTGTGCATCATACCGTGTAATTACTTGATATCCATCTGTGACGATAAGTACATTTCTGATGTGTATGCCATCAGCTGAGATAGTAGTTGCCTCCCATGCTCCATCAAGATTCTGTGCATGAATACCGGAGGTTATAAGCAGTACTATTAAGAAGAAAAAGCCTGATTGCATTGTATTGAGATGTCTTGTAATGTAATCATTCTCAAGGATATGGCCAGTGGATGTATCGCTTCAAAATATCAGTATATTGACAAGTCGGATCAATCAATTAAATCCTGATGGATATATCTATGCTACATACAATATCAACACAGATCATCTTGATCTGTACTTTTCTTGCTGGTTTTAGCGCCACGATATTGAGCAGCTTTGTGACAAAGAAGAATACAGATATGATTTCAAATGTGATCATCCTGTCATTATTGGTCTCGACTTGTGCGATGATTATAAGTCTCTTCCTACTTACTAATGTTTTCATCCTTACTACCGAAGGAATTAAAAGTGGTTTAAGTCCTGCTGAGCTCAGCGATCAATTTAATACCAGTGTGAAAGTTGTATTTGTAGGGCTGGGCGCTTTTCTAACCTTTATCTCTTTATCAGGCTGGCTCAATTCTCGATGGATGGGAGTCATAACAACCATCATAGGGATTCTCACCTTTGTGACTATTTGGCTGGTCTTAAGAAATAACTAAGTTTCTAAAAGACCTTATCCCTATGAGCTCCATATCTCATGAGGTTATAATGGCGTCAACGCCCTACTGATACCCCGCCGCCTGCAGATTAAAGAGCTCGGCATATATCCCTGCTAATTCCATCAGATCTGCATGGGTTCCTGATTCTTGGATATTACCATCACTCAGCACTATGATCCTATCAGCCATCCTTACTGTAGAAAATCTATGAGAGATAATCACACTCATCTTCTGATCTGTCAGTGCCATAAATCTTTGAAAAGTCTCATACTCAGCTTTAGCATCTAAGGCTGAGGTAGGTTCGTCAAGTATCATGACTTTGGCATCTCTCATATATGCGCGAGCAAGAGCTATCTTCTGCCACTGTCCTCCGGATAGATCTTTACCATTAGAGAATCTTTTACCTAATTGTTGCTCATAACCACTTTCAAATGCTGTGACCACTTCATCAGCTAGCGACCGCTGTGCCGCTACTTGTATAGCTGCTAGGTCATCGATCTTCGTCACATCACCGATGGCTATATTTTCTCGAAGTAGAAATTCGTACTTTAAAAAGTCTTGAAATATCACCCCAAATAATTGCTGATACATCTTCTTATCAAAGGTGTTAATATCAATACCGTCCAGCAAAATACGTCCTTCCGTTGGCTCATAAAATCTAAGCAACAACTTGACTATCGTGGTCTTGCCTGCTCCATTTCTACCTACAAATGCAAGTTTTTCAGCAGGATTGATAGTGAAAGACACTGCCTTGAGTACAAGCTCTTTTTGCTCAGGATAAGAAAACGATACACGCTCGAAGACGAATCCTTCTTTGATCTCTACAGGCACTATGGGTGCACCCGACAAAGCAGGTTGTCTTGGGATATCTAGAAAGTCAAAGTAATCCTTTAGATAGAGTGTAGACTCTGTGATACGGGTGAAAATGGCAAAGTTGGATTGCAGACTATTGCGAAGTCGATTAAAAGATCCAGACAAAAAAGTCAGATCACCGATGGTGATAACACCTGTGATGGCTCGGATGATGATCAGCACATAAGCGCCGTAATAACTAAGGATGCCAAGGGCATTAAACACTGCTCCATAACCTGCACGCTTGACAGCTAAGGTTTGGTTGATCTTATAGTAGGCATCTGATAGGTTATCAAAGCGACCAGCCAAAAAATCTGTCAATCCAAATAACTTAATCTCCTTAGCTGTATTCGCATTCGCTCCTATATATCGAAGATAGTCCAGCTCCCTTCGCTCTTTTGTCCAACTACGAGCTATAGAGTATCTCGTAGAGCTGAATTTCATCTCATTGAGAAAAGATGGGATGATACTGATAGTCAGCAACAATATCAGCCATGGCTCGAAGTAGATTAGGCCTGCTATCAGAGAGATGATGATGATTACATTTTGGAGCAAGGTAAGGGTAGAAGACATCAGTGTAACTCGATTACTTGTCCTAGTCCTAGCTCTTTCTAGTTTATCATAAAAGGTCGAATCTTCAAGTTGGCTGATAGATAGATCTTCCGTTTTCTTGATAATCGTTATGGAGGACTTGTTAGAATATAAATCCCCCATCAATCCATCAGTAAGTTGTACCGCTCGACTTATCAAGTCGGATAACAATGCTACACTTAGTTCGATACTCAGATAGATCCAAACAAGTCGATAGTTAGCATCAGTCTGCTGAGACTGAAGGATAATCTCATCGATAAGTAACTTACCTACATATAATAAGACTACTGGAGTTAACGCATTTACTAATCTAGCTATGACGTTGAGCAGAAATAAAATGCGACTACTACTATATATCTCTCGATAGAATCGTGGTATGAGATCTAGTGTCTTTAGACCTGCCTTCCAGTCTTCTTTCTTATTGTCTTGTATAGATCGTAATCTAGCCATCTCTACTCCACTTCGTATTTAAACTAATGTTTACGCGAGAAATAAGTTGTAGAAGCGAGACTCAGACTCTTAGAATAAGTTTGATCATAAAGTGATAATTAGATATATCGCTTTACGCAAAGAATCGAGAATTAATCGTCATACATTTATATATTAGTAATTATTGTAATATATGAGAAACCCTTACATGACACTCAGTCGAAGCCTTTTGGTACTATTATCTTTTGCATTCTTCCTTGCAAGTTGTAAACATGAAGATACCAGGTCATCAAAGCCTTCTAGTGAGATAGCTGTTAGCACTATAGAAAGCAAGGTTTTAACTGAAAAGGACAATGAAGTCTTACAGATTATCAAGTCAGGCTTTGACAGTGTCCTTCACATATCTAACACTCACCAAAGACCTCTCGTCGAGTTATATCAATTTAACAGTGCTGGTTTGACTAGCACATTTTTAAAGAGGGAGCCAATCTCTATCAACTTCCCCTATGACAATAAACTAAGGCTATCAGATTATGATAATATATTAAGGGATTCAGACATCTGGAGTTATAAGTGTGGCTATGCTGATAGT
>CAYYBR010000111.1:0-13184 GCA_964470035.1 uncultured Saprospiraceae bacterium | reverse complement strand
AGAGAAAAAAAAGACAAGAGAAACTCGAAAGAAAAAAACAACGTAAGGAAGAAGGAGGCATAAAAACTGAGGAGTTCATGTATGTTGATTCTTACGGTAATCTCACCACTACCCCGCCCGAAGAGCAAATCAAGGATGAAGTCAAACTAGAGGAGATCAACATCAGTACACCTAAGAAGACTGAAGTAGAAGAGGATCCTCGCAAAACTGGATTTGTCAAGTATTACAACTACGAGAAGCACTTTGGTTTTATCAAAGAGGCCATGACAGGTCATGAGTACTTCGTTCATGCTGATAGTGTCAATGGTGACTTATCAGAAAACATGAAGGTAGAGTATGAGATCGGCCAAGGTCACAAAGGTCCTATGGCAGTAAAAGTAGAGATCATAAGAGATTAATCAGATCACTAATTATCTGGTCACATAGATATATATAAGCCCGGCAACACCGGGCTTTTTTGTACACCGCATTAACAAAGCGTTAGAATATGTAGGCAGTCACTACTCCTACTTATCTAGTAACTTTGGTGTTATGATAAGAACAGTATCATCTTTATGCTTGGTCATCTTAATGATGGCATCATCTTATATCGTTGGATTTTCTCAACCACTTTCTTCAGATAGGATCACACATCAAATCACTAGGATTTTCCCACCGATATCACTAGCGCCTGCACAAGCAAAAGATATCAATACGCTGATGGACATCAGCCCTTACTACAAGCCAAGTTGGGTAAAAGAATATAAAGCCGTCAAGGTCACAGGCATCGTAGACAACAAGATCATAACGCGTACAGGCCATAGTCACAATCTAACTAAAGAGCAGAGACAACTGATTAATACCTCCGATGAAGCAACGGAGATCCAGGTATCTGTAGAGTACATACCGGATAACTCCCTCTCTCATAACGATTCTCAGGTACATGATTTTGTGTTCAGTATAGACCCCCATAGTTCGGCGTACTATATAGCTGGAGAGGATCAGCTTGCTGCTCAACTTCAGACAAAGGTCATCGATCATCTAGATCCTACCTTTTTTCAAGGATATGCCTTAGCTGCTATCACATTCACAGTGGACCAAGATGGCCACGTCATGGACGCAAGGATAGCAGCATCAACAGATGACATGGATACTGACAAAACCCTTCTGGATGCTATCTGTCATATGACAGGATGGGCACCAGCTCAGTTTGCTTCAGGCTTAAAAACAGAGCAGAAATTTGTTTGGCTCGTAGGTAACGAAGAGAGTTGTAAGATGAATTTTTTCAACACTCGACGCAAGCTTCCTGAGCCAGGCGAATAGATCTGGCATTTCACTTTCGTAAATGCTTTTTTAGACAAAAGATGTTATATCATGCTTAAAGGCATATAATAATGCACTCTTTGTCCGTTAACTATACTTCTTCGAGATAATAGGGAAGAAAGTAAACCTGCTCAGCCTGCTCACGTTCAAACGACAAATTAGTTTATACATGAAAAGGAAATACACTTTACAATTCTTCTGTCTCTTACTTCTAGGAGCAGCGTTAGTTACATCTTGTTCGAGTGACGAGGAAGAAGAAGAAATGACGCCAGAACCTACTCCGACGGTGACGATCACCTCTACGATATGGGATGGTCCAACATTGTCATTCGTCAAGGAGGATGACACAGATGAAACACTAGAAGAAAACCAAGATAGGATCACGGACAATGTCTGGATAACAAGAGGTACTGCGGGTGGTGAGATTTTTAATATCAGAACCGAGTCGGCCTCAACACAGGGTGTGAGTCCTGCTGGTACAAGATGGGCTATAGGAACTACTAATAATCTGGCGGATCTAGAGTTTGACACATTCAGAAATGCCGTAGGGTCACCTCAAGATGTGGTTGGAGTTAATTTGGTTCTTCAACTTATCGAAGAGGACGTCATAATGGACATCACATTCACCGCTTGGAGTCAAGGAAGAAATGGTGCAGGGGGTTTCGCCTATGACCGATCTACACAACCATAACTTGGATTGTCTATCATGCTAAAGACACATAGTTTATGCGCACTTAGCGTCCTGTTAGGACTGTTAGTCATCACATCATGTTCTTCAGATGAGGAGCCAACTCCACCAGCTACGTCTACCCCAGTTGTGAATACACTTACCATCTGGGATGGTCCTATGATGAGCTTCACTAAGGAAGTAGGATCGGACCCTTCTGATGCTGCTAACCAAGATAGGCTTACAGACAATGTCTGGATAACACGCGGAATATCAGGTGGTGAAATCTTTAACGCTCGTACGGAGGATGATTTTTTGAAAGGAATCAGTCCTGAGGGTACGAGCTGGTCCTTAGGTACTACAGCTAATCTCTCTGCACTTCAGTTTGAAAGCTTTCGGACCGCAGTTGGATCTCCAAGAGAAGTAGTAGGCGAAGATCTCGTGTTGCGGTTGATAGAAGATGAGATACTGATAGACATCAGGTTTACTTCTTGGAGTCAAGGGCGACAAGATGGAGGTGGGTTTTCTTATATGAGATCTACACCGCGATAGAGCGAGCTTGGAGGGCGCACGGTGTGGGACGCGCAGGCTAATTCTACAGTTTGTCTTGCGCAAGACCGCTTGGCAGCTTGCTATAGCTTTCACCAAGTTAACTTCAACTTGCTCATCCAGCGTGGTGCATGGGTTACAGGCTAGTATCCACTCATCTTGGCAAATCTATCTACGTGGTAAGCTAAGCCTCCGAACTGCTGAGCTGCCACTCGCGCTCTCTTGAGAAAGAATCCGATCTCTTCATCATCAGTCATACCTATGCCACCGAACATCTGCACGCCTTCGTTAGTCGTATGCTGAGCTACCTTCGTACACTTCGCTTTAGCCATGCTACAATATGCGGGGGCTAATCCATCACGAGCATCAAGCGCATCGAGGGCTTTGATAGTGATACTCTTGCAGTTTTCTATCTCTCCATACAGATCTGCAGCTCGATGTTGTAGTCCTTGAAATGAGCCTATCGCTTTATCAAACTGTCTTCGCTCTTTGAGGTACTCTACAGTCCTCTCGAAAGCCTCGGACATCAGCCCCACGAGTTCGGCGGAGATAAGCGCACTAGCCACATCAGTGATGTCTGAAGCTATCGCTCGCTGTGAAGATGGCTTACCTAGAACCACAGAAGAAGCTACAGACACATCAGCAAAGTGGACCTTAGCATAGTACCGACTATCCATCATAAATTCTTTCTCGATGGTTACACCTTCCTGATCGGCGGATATAAGCACAAAGGTGAGACCATCTTTACTGTGAGTACTCACGATAAAGTAATCAGCCACATGACCATCAGCCACAAATTCTTTTGTACCTCGAAGAAGTAGATCCTCGCCTTCGCTCAAGAGCTCAGTTGTACTCTTAGAAGGCTTATAGAAGTTACCCTCTTGTAAAGCTAGTGCCACCACTTTACCAGAAGTACATATCTCTTCTACCAGCTTCTTCTGTTCATCAGAACCATGCTTCTCTAAGACATATGCCGACACAAGACAAGAAAGCAGTGGCGAAGCACTCAAGCCTCTACCCGCCTCTTCCATCAGCACGCCAGCACTTCTTAGCCCAAAATTGAGCCCTCCAACTTCTTCAGAAGCTGCCACCCCAGGCCAGCCCATCTCTACCATCTTCTCCCATAGTTTAGTAGAAAAGCCATCAGGATCATCTGTATCTCGCATCGTCCTGATCTCCGCCGTCGGAAACATCTTAACGAGATCTCTAGCCGAGTCTTTCAAAAATTGTTGCTCTTCTGATAATACGTATGCCATGTCTCTCTTTTACTTAGTTGGAAGCCCTAGGATGTGCTTCGCGATTATATTTAATTGAATCTCGCTAGTGCCTCCTTCAATCGAGTTGCCTTTAGTACGACAGAATTGTCTTGCTAGCTTACCATCCTTATACTCCTCTCCTCTCCATGCTAGGGCTTGCTTACCCTCACAGTCAAGTCTCAGCTCATACTTCCTTTTGTTCATCTCACTAGCGTAGTACTTCATAAAAGAAGACTTGGCTCCTATGGCTTGGCCTGCCTTCATCTCTTCGTTATATCTATCGAGAGTAAACTTAAAAGCAGCACCATCGATCTCCCATTCTGCGACTTTTGATCGAAGTACAGGGTCATTCAGTCTGTTATCGCTACCTAGGCCTATCGTCTTCTTGGCATAGAATGAAAGCGGTGTCATCACATCTGGATCCACTCCACTACTTATGCTGGCTCTTTCGTGTGTCAATAGGTATTTTGCTACTGACCATCCTCCATGTTCTTCACCTATGACATTAGTCTTGGGCACCCTCACGTTATCGAAGAAGGTCTCACAGAAAGGTGACTTGCCGCTGATCAACTTGATCGGTCTGGTACTCACACCTTCTGTCTCCATATCTATCAAGAGGAAGGTGATGCCTATCTGCTTTTTCTGCGTATTGTCCGTACGTACGAGTGCAAAGATCTTATCAGCTTGGTCTGCATAAGATGTCCATACTTTCTGACCATTCACTACATAGTGATCGCCTTCTGATCTTGCGGTAGTCTGTAGTCCAGCAAGATCTGATCCTGCTCCTGGTTCAGAATATCCTTGACACCATCTGATCTTGCCCTGTACGATGTTGGGTATATACTGCTTGCGCTGATCTTCACTCCCAAACTGAAGGAGTGCAGGGCCCAACATCCAGATACCAAAGCTAAAGAGAGGAGGTCTACATCCTAGCTTCTCCATCTCTTTGCGAAGAACATTACTTTCTTGCGTAGTGAGTCCCCCTCCACCATATTCTTTTGGCCATGCGGGGGTAGTCCATCCACGATTAGCCATAGCGTAAAACCACTTTTCTTGATCTTCATTTTTGAAGGACGCATTACGTCCTCCCCAGTAAAAATCACTTTCTTCGCGCATAGGTGTACGCATAGAGGCAGGGCACTGCGACTGCAGAAATTCGGTGACCTCACCTCTAAAATCTTCTAAAGACATAATTATGGACTTTGCCTAAAAATAGATGGATTTTATATAGAGTATGAGAGTGGATGCGTAGTTTATTGGCAGATAGTACGATATATAGAAGATGTGCCGTATATCTATAGTGCTCACCACGCTACATCAGATATAAGAAGATAAGATATTAACAACCAAGACATTAATATAATCAGAACAACAGTGAACGAAAAGATCATCACTCTCCGTCACCTACTGCACTCTCGGCCTGAAGTTTCTAATCACGAATATGAGACCGCAGCCATCATAAGAGAATTCATAGAGCAGTACGAGCCTACTGAGCTCATAGCAGGTATAGGTGGAGCGGGGCTAGCCGTTATATATGACTTTGGAGGAGTGGGAAAGACGATAGCCATAAGATGCGAACTAGACGCCCTACCCATCCTGGAGAAAAGTGACCTGAGCTATCGCTCTGTTCATGACGGTGTCTCTCACAAGTGTGGTCATGATGGACACATGGCCATCGTAGCAAGCTTAGGCCCATGGTTACAAACTATAAATCTAGACCAAGGAAAGGTAGTCTTACTCTTTCAACCTGCTGAAGAAAATGGGCAAGGTGCAGAAAGGATAGTAAGCGATGAAAGGTTTAGAAATCTCAATGTAGATCACATCTTTGCTCTTCACAACTTACCCCAGGAAGCACTCCATGATATCATCGTCATGGAGCGTGGTTTTTCAGCTGAAGTTATCAGCTGTATCATAAGATTAACAGGGAAGGAGTCTCATGCTGCTGAGCCTGAAAATGGCACCAACCCTACTCTTGCTATCTCGGACATAACTGCTCGGTGCTCACAGTTAGGCGTTTCTAATCCCGAAGATGCATCCTTCGCAGTCTTGACGCCCGTCCATATCCGGATGGGGCAAGCCGCCTATGGCATCTCCCCTGGTGATGGTGAACTCCATTACACCATCAGAACTTGGACTAGTGATAAGATGCAGCAACTACGGACAGACATCGTCGATATTATCTCCGAGAGATGTCAGGCACATGGTCTATCATATGACATAGAGTGGCTTGAATATTTTCCCGCGAGCATCAATGATGAAGAAAGTAATGATATTGTGCGTCAAGCGGCCATGACTCATGCATTTAATATATCCGAAAGGACTTACCCTTTCAAGTTTGGAGAAGACTTTGGCAGGTATACCGATCTCTACAAGACGGCGATATTTGGGTTAGGTGCGGGGTATGATACACCGGCCTTACATCATGCCACTTATGACTTCCCTGATGAAATTATAGAGACTGGTTCTGATATGTTCAAGTCTATCATCATGCATATCCTTGGACCAAAACAATGATAAAACTATGAAGTACTTCATTCTCTCTTTTTCTTTATTGATGCTGGGACATTTTCCATCCCACGGACAGGTTGATACGATAAAGTATGGTCTGAAAGGAAAGATCATAAGGGCTTTTGAAAAGTCTTCTACTGGCACTCTCTACGCCGGCTTAAAAGGAAATACTCTAGGCACAGGCTTAGTATACAAGAGTGATGATCATGGACACACATGGGAAGCCCTAGGCGGTGGCCATCCCATAGATCCATATGTATCAGATATCCAGGCGCTCGCCGTATCACCGACATCGAGCAAAACTATATTCGCGGGTACCTGGAAGAATGGATTATATCAAAGTGAAGATGGTGGCGCGACCTGGGACAAAGTATGGCAGTGTCCTTCTTCTGATATCAGGTCGATAAGAACCGGAAGTCAAAATCCTTTGTTGATCTATGCAGCCACCTCGAGTTTTGGTGTGATAAAAAGCTTAGACGGTGGAGCGAGCTGGAGTAGAAATGATCCTCAAGTTGTGGATAGCACCTTCCAGTTTGCTTGGTCTATAGAAGTATCACCTGATAATGACGACGTCATCTTTGCCCAGACCTTCTCTGATGGTGTATGGAGATCTATAGATCAAGGCATCAGTTGGTCCAAGATCCTCGATACAGCCGGTAAAGTAAGTTGGGATCTGAAAATATCAGAGACGAGTAGTGATATATGGCTGGCATCTAGCCAAAGAGGCGATAGTACGAGCGCTATCTATCACTCCCCAGACATGGGTAGCACCTGGCAAGAACTATCCGATGTCCCACAGATAGGTATCAATCAGATCAATGCTATAAAATACAAAGGGTCACATGCCCTCGTAGTAGGGAGCTGGCAAGATGGAGTATATATGCTCGCAGAAGATAAGTGGTCAAAGGTAGAAAATGTAGACTTTTCTAGTATCGCCCACATACTTCCTGGAGACCAAAGTTTTGTCATCGGCAGTTGGGGCAATGGTATCTACCACTTGAAGTTATAGAGCTCTCATATATCATTACTTCTTATCAAGTGAGGTAAGCTTCACTATATGGCTTGATATATGATTATTCTCCGTTCTTTTGTGCCAACGATGACAATCTTAGCTATTTGACTAGATTAGATCTTTCACCTGGTGTCAGGTATATGATCATATCCACACTTGGATTTGCGGTGATGACAGCACTTATCAAACACTTGGAAGCCATCCACGTGATTATGATCATCTTCTTCAGATGTGGTATCACAGCTATCATAAGCACCAACTATCTTTTAAGACATAAGATCAGCTTGATCGGCACACACCAAAGGCTGCTAATCGCGCGGGCCGTGGTTGGACTGACTTCGATGACCTTATTTTTTATAACCATACAGCGCATACCGCTAGGCGCTTCGATGACCATCAAGTATCTGGCCCCATTTTTCTCGCTTGTCATGGCTGCACTTTGGCTCCGAGAAAAGATCTTAGTGAAGCAGTGGTTGCTCTTTGTATTTGTATTGTTAGGCGTATTTCTTCTGAAGGGATATGATGGTCGTATCGATACGCTCAACCTCATCTTGGGTTTAGGAGCTGCCTTCTTTGGAGGGGCCGTATATGTCATCATACGCAGAATCGGTGAGCGCGAACATCCACTTGTCATAGTAAACTACTTCATGGGCCTAGGCACCTTGATCAGTGGGATAGCCTTGATCAAGTATTGGTCTTCTCCTACGCTGTATGAATTTTGTATACTCATATTGATCGGTATCACGGGTTATATCGGTCAGAAGTATATGACCGCTTCCTTCCAAAAGGAAGAGACTAATGTAGTCGCTCCCCTCAAGTATCTCGAACTCGTCTATGCCTTTATCATCGGATATGTATTATTTGGAGAGTCGTATCCTTTTTTATCGTTTGTGGGCATCATGATCATTGTATTTAGCTTTACGGCTAACTACTGGATCACCGCAAGGAAAAAGTCAATTAAAACATCTATAAAAAAAACCTAAGTTGGAACCATTATATGTGTTTCCAACCTTTCATATTATAACTTATGTATGCTAAGCTCTATATAAGAATCGCCTTGTTGCTAGGTTAGTAAAAAGATTGCTGGGATTGGAAGAGACATCAAAAAGCATTCAGACATTTGAGGACTATGTGTCATATCATTATACAGGTGATGATGTAGAACACATCACGGCATATCTAGAAGATGAGAAAAACAAAAAGATTTTTGACTTAAGCCTTCATCTCATCATCTGGAGCCTCGTAGGTGTTGTTATAGACATTGGCCTTTTCTTATTCGGTAGTTACTTGTTCTCACAGACTTCGGCACTCTACCTGACGGTTACTCCGCTGTTGATATTTTTTGTGATCAACTTGATGGCAAAGTTTATATATGCAGCTATATATCTGGGCAAAGATTTTGAATATGTCATCGGTATGAAAGCAGCCGTACCTTATCTAGGATCTGCCATCTTAATATATGACTATGTCAGTGCTAACGATACCACCAAGCAAGCCATACGCGAGTACTTAGGATACTTTAAGGACAACTATAGCTTTCCAAAGATGGCCAAGCTTCTATATACTCAGTATGGAATGAAATTTTTAGTATTCATAGCTCTTGTGCTCCTTGTGATCGTACTGAATGTCATGCGCTGTATCTATATGATGTAGAGACTTTCTTGCGTCACTCTAGCGCATATGGGAGGGAACCGCAAACTTCAGCTTGTGAGCTTATGAGTAATACTTCAAAAGTAGCGGCTACTTAGAAACTTCTAATCGTCAAAAAGTAGAAAGATCAGCCAAACGTACCTTACTTTTAGGTATGTCATAATGAGATAGGATTAGATACTACTCACATGAAGAACAAACTACTACTGAATATAGGCGCTTATGTATGTCTAGTTATCATAAACGTCATGGCCCTACAGATTCCTTTTTTCGGAAAGACTCCTGGTGATGTATCGGACCTCTACCCCAATATGTTGACGCCTGCAGATTTCACATTTTCGATGTGGTCTTTCATCTATGTGTTACTTGGCATATTTACGTTTCATCAGATACTCTTGGTTTATCAGAAGGCCTACAGTAGCACACATGAAGTATCGGCCATAGGGCCTTTGTTTGTCATAAGCTGCGTGCTCAATATATCCTGGCTGATCGCCTGGCAATCTTTGCACATAGCCTTAGCATTTGGGCTGATATTTGTACTGTGGGTCGTCCTGATCTACCTAGTCTATCGACTAGAGCATATAGAAAAGGTACGCTTGCAGTATGCGATACCATTTAGTGTTTATCTCGGATGGATAAGCGTGGCTGCCCTGGCGAACCTCAATGTCTTATTCATTCACTCGGGCTTTGGATTTTTTGGATTGTCTGATGAGCACTGGACAGCTACTCTCATCGGCATAGGCATCTGTGGCACCTTGTTTATCCTTTATCTAAGCAAAGACATCTGGTTTACAGCAGTGCTGATATGGGCATTCTTTGGCATCTATGTCAAGAACAAGCAACTCGACTTGGATGGTAATTGGGTGATATACATGTCCATCATAGCCATGGTCTTTCTATCTCTTGTAGGAGGATATGCTGCTATGAAAAAATGGCAGGAGAGCAAGAATCATACTGGTACAGCAGTCTAGTCCGATATAACTTTATTATCATAGAGTCAGCGTGTTGGGATCTTCTCTTCATCGCCATACAACTTCATAAAGACGATCTAAATCCTGATGGCCATGTCAACTAATCATCTTAAGACTTCTTTCGAATTACCATGTGGTGCCGTAATCAAAAATCGACTAGTAAAAGCGGCCATGACAGAAAGAATCAGCGATAAGTATCTTGAACCAACAGAGCAGCACAATCATCTCTATCGTCAGTGGGCACAGACAGGTGCAGGGCTCCTTATCACTGGCAACGTAGTGATCGATCCTGTACATGTAGAGTCTGCTGGCAACATATATGTAGGAGATGAAAAGATCCTGCCGAAGTTGAAGCTCATGGCAGAAGCAGCTACTTCTACAGGACATCATGCCTGGGTGCAGATATCACACGCAGGAAGGCAGACCAATCGCTTTTCTACCTTTCGCCCGCTTGCTCCATCGGAAGTTCAGCTACATCTCTTAGGGCTCTTTGGAAAGCCACGGGCGATGACGGAAGAAGATATAGAGAAAGTCATCCAAGGATTTATCAAGACGGCTGTTATCTGCAAGAAGGCCGGATTTACTGGCGTACAAGTACACTCGGCACACGGATATCTCTTGAGCCAATTTCTATCACCACATATCAACAGGCGTCAAGATCAGTGGGGTGGCAGCCTCCAAAACCGAAGCAGACTACTGATGACCGTCATAGATGGCATCCGCAAAGCGACTGGTCCAACATTTCCCATCTCTGTAAAGCTTAATTCTTCAGATTTTCAGCGTGGAGGATTTACGGAAGTGGAATCACTAGAAGTGATCAAGATGCTCGATGGTAAGATCGACCTCTTGGAAATATCCGGCGGCACCTACGAGAAGCTCGTATTTTTTGAAATGAATGATGATGCTAGCAAGGTAAGAGAAAGTACTCGTCGCAGGGAAGCCTACTTCATCGAGTTTTCGCAGCAGGTACGCGCCATCACGAAGATGCCCATCATGATCACTGGTGGGTTTCGCTCATATGACTTTTGCAACCAAGCTTTAGCCAATGGCGAGTTGGACTTTATCGGTATGGCGCGACCATTTGTCACTAATCTAGAGGCTCTGCCGGGATTTCTAAATGGTGAAGTCAAAAAGCTCGAAAACTTAGTATTGAGGACTGGTATCAAGGCATTTGATTCGACTGCTGAAGGTGGATTTTATGCGAAGCAGATCGTCCGTATCGCCCAAGGCAAGGAGGTTAATATGAAAATGAGCCCTATGGTGGGATCGATGTTTTTTGTATATCACGAACTCACCAAGTCGATCAAGAGAAGATTTGCTTAGAGTGTGCAGTTTGCAGTATTCCATATACGCAAAATGATCAGGTGATGCGACCTAGCTCAAACGTAAGATTATATGATCTATGAAAATATTTCAATTAGCACTCTATGCAGTTATTATAATTAGTTGTGCGACTTCACAAAACAAACCTCATAAGGAAACAAGAATCCTTGATGTCCCAAATGGATATAGGCTTACGGATAAATTATTCATTGACAAGAGTGAGATAAGCATAATTGCTTGGCTTGAATATCAATATTATATTAATCGGATATATGGAGAACTATCAGAGGAGTTTCAAGAAACAATACCTGATACAGCAATTTTAAAAGAATTGTATCCTGACTCTCAAGTAAGTCATCTTATGAAGAGAGGACAAAATAATTTTGATGGGTTTCCTATGGTAGGAGTCACTCAGGAACAAAGCAAGAGATATAGTGACTGGAGAAGCAATGTGGTCATGGAAGCCTTTCTTATTATGAATGATATTATCAAGCCAAATCCCAATCCTAATCCTGATAATATTTTCACCATTCAAAAATATTTCAATGGAGAATATTTACACTATACCCCAGAACCCAGAATACAAACATATGTAAGATTTGACCTGCCTACCACAGAAGATATGCTATATGTCGACAGCTTGTTTTCTCATAAGGAAGAAGAATTCTTTAACAGCTGTAAGACCCAGTACTGCGCGGATTGTAAGAGAAGTAGTACACGTTTTGTTTGTAATGAAATGAATAATATTGTATTGGACATTTACAATACCTATGTTCGTCCAATACACAAAGATTGTGGAGAGGATTCTTTTTTAGAGGTGCATAATTTACACGGCAATGTTGCAGAATGGTTACACGAACCATACATGATCTTTGGTGGGAGTTGGCAAAGTGATTTTAATAATCTAGGCAAGATTGAACGGTCGAATACTGATAAGTCGATTACAATTGGCTTCAGAAACATATGTGAGATCATAGATATCCAAGAACTTTTATATTAAGTTCTAAAATTAGAACCGCTCCTACTTCCGCCAGTGACGTAAGATAGTACCCACCACTTCTGCCGTCTTCTCTTGCATCAGCGAATGACCAACATCCAGCTCTAGCTCCTCATATGACGCCGAGATCCATGGAGTTTGTAATGGTATAATACCAGGAGCTACAACGGGGTCTTTGTTGCCCCAGATGAAAAGTGTAGGACGCACCACCTTCTTTTCAAGCGATGCTATCGTTTTCTCATCCTTGTAATCTAGTGCTCTGTACCAGTTCATCGTGGCCGTCAGCGCTCCGTGCTCGCTAAACATAGCAGTGGCTTCCTCGACTTGCTCGTCCGTCCAAACATCTTCGATAACAGTAAAAATGATCTTCTTGCGCAGCATAAAGAGCAGCTCTGGCAAGATAGGCATCCGTAGAAATCCAATGTAGCTACTGCGCTTCTGTTGCTCCGGATGGTGCTGAAAACCATCGAAGAAGACAGCGGCATGAGGGATAGACATACCTGTCCATGTGTCAATGCGATCGGGATAGTCCATCACTGTCTTCCACCCCACCCCAGCGCCCCAGTCATGACCAACTAGATGAAAGGTATCTATGCCCATCGCATCGGCTACCGCAAGCACGTCACTCACCAGGCTATCTATATGATAGTGCTCCTTACCGTGGGGTCTAGCACCTGGGCTATATCCTCTTTGGTCGAAAGCCAAAACGCGATATCCTTGATCTGCTGCGGCTTTCATAAGTGGACGCCAGGTTACGGAAGTCTGAGGGAAACCATGAAGCAGGATAACATCGTCGCCAGTGTTATCATATCCTGCTGTACGTATCTTAAACTCGTATCCTCCTGCAGCTAGACGATATAAGCCATCATCTGTCTGGCCTTCATAACTAGGAAGTTGGCTGACGCTGTCCGTATAAGATCGATCATGATCTACGGCTATCAGATATAAC
>CAYYBR010000110.1:0-13227 GCA_964470035.1 uncultured Saprospiraceae bacterium | reverse complement strand
CTCCTAAAGAAGGACAAAAGAACAATATACTTTCTTTTTTATCTGGAGTCATGAGGGGCCCTTTGCGCGCATTTTTCCAGACATAAAATCTATGTGATGCGGGGAGAAAATTGATCAAAAAAAGGACAATCCGATACACGGATGGGTACAAGAACCGCCATAAGAACACGTAAAGCCCACTCATCGTCATAAACATATGTGAAAAAACACTAAATCGTTGTCTTATAATCAGTGAAGAACGATTGAGGCGATTATCTTTACATCATAACTAATCGTTATATGACCGACCCTATGGATGAGAGTTTCTCACTGCAGAGAGTACTTCGTATGCTCGTGCTGTCGATCATCATCTTACAGTGTGCAGGTGGTATAAGTGCACAGATAGATTCTTACAAGGATCAACTGGATTTTCAATTAGAAAGTAGAGGTATCAGTGAGGACGAGTTCTATGACCTGTTACTAGAGGAAGGTTACGACATCGAAGACTTAGACAACCTTACCCGTGATGAAGCTATAGAGATCCAAAAACTACTAGAAGATTTTTGGCGGGATAGATTTTTATCAGAGAGATCATCAACTGGCATAGACACCAGCGATATCGATGAGCTGGGTGATATCTCCGCAGACTCCCTACTTCTTGAGATAGACTCTTCCGACATAATCTTAGATAGCATAGAAGAGATTATCTATGGGCATAGCTTTTTTAGATCTGGACAAATCTCACTGATCGAAGAAGGCCAATCATTTGATCCTCCTGAGAGCTATATACTAGGACCAGGTGACGAGTTGAATGTATCCATCTTTAGTTCTATCAGACTAGAAGAATCCATGGTCATACAAGGAGATGGATCTGTAAGGATCAGAGATGGCAATGTCAAAGTGAGTGTAGGAGGACTCGACAAGCAGACGGCGCGCATAAAGCTCGAGAGGGCGTATAGAAACGAGTACAGATTCAGTCCTAATCAATTTAGTCTAGTTGTCGCGGCAGTAAGAAATATAAGAGTGGAGGTAGTCGGTGAAGTACTATCTCCTGGAGACTTGACAGTATCAGCTGCTAATGGTATCATCAATCTCATAGCTGCTGCTGGAGGCATGAAGGATAATGGTAGTGTCAGAAATATCAAGCTTTTTAAAAGAACCGGAGAGGTAACTAATTTTGATTTCTACGAGCTACTTACTAATCCCGACTACCGCAAAGACTTTGCTCTTAATGATGGAGATTATATCCTAGTCCCTGCAGCAAGCATGCTGGCGAGTATAGAAGGTCCAGTGAGTAGGCCCCATACTTATGAACTACTCCCAGGCGAAGGGCTTTTTGATCTCATAGAGTATGCTGGAGGTCTTGCAGGCAATGCTCTCTTAAGATCTATGAAGATCGAAAGGTACGAGGATGATAAGCGGGTCATCAAGGATGTGGCCTATGCGGAGCGTGTCAAGTCTGGAGCGGATTACCCACTGCGCAATGGAGATAAGGTCTTAGTCACGGAGATCAGAGATGTCCTCGAAAACTTTGTAACCGTAAGTGGGGAGGTAAGATCACCAGGCAACTACGAATATATAGAAGGTCTATCGCTGAAGGACATCATCTCACTCGCGGGCATCATGCCATCGACTAAGTTAGATCAGGCGTATATCAGAAGGACTACTGCCTCGGGAAGCATCAGTATCCTTCCTGTCTCCCTAGAAGATGCATTGAATGGTCAAGGACCTTCATCTCTTGTTATGATGCAAGATCAAGATGTCCTAGAAGTATATGCCAAAGAAAGATTTTTGGACAACAAATACATCAAGATAGCAGGTGCAGTCAGGATACCAGAAGAAGTAGACTATGATGATGGTGGTACGATGAGGATAAGGGATCTTATCGATATCGCCGGAGGACTGAGGACTGATGCTGCATATGCACATATCCACCGACTCGATCCTTTAAACCCTAATGACAAACAATATATCAGAGTTGACCTCCATCAGATAACTCAAGAACCTAACTCAGCAGAAAATGTCTTTTTAGAACCTTACGATTCTGTTCATATCTATAGTAAGAATGAGTTTCTTGAAGATGTGTACATCACTGTAGAAGGTGCTGTCAATAGTCCGGGACAGTTCGTCTTTGGTCAAGGTATGAGTATCAAGGATGCGATATTACTGGCTAACGGCTTCAAGAGTTCGAGCGCCACTAATCGCATAGAAGTGTCTCGTGTCATCATCAGAGATAATCAAGCTACACAAGTAGTAATCGAGACTACTTCTGTCAATCGAGAAGAACTTCAGATTTCTAAGAAATCAGACTTTAGTCTAGAGCCTTTTGATAATATATTCGTCAGATATGTACCTAACTTCGAGCTTCAACAAAATGTAAATATCCAAGGAGAAGTAGTCAATCCCGGTGGATATAGTTTGATAAAAGATAACGAGTCCATCAGTGATTTGGTCCAGAGGGCTGGGGGGCTTACGGGTGAGGCGTTTCCTGCAGCTGCTACCATGTTTAGGTCCCAGGATAGCCTCGGGTATATGATCATACGATTGGATGAGGTCATAGATAATCCGACAAGTGTTTTTAATACGACCATGTTGGACGGCGATACTTTATTTATCCCCAAAAGGGTCAATCACGTCATGATCAAAGGAGCCACTCAGTTTCTAGTGAATAATGATCAAAAGCAGATCGTATCACCATACATACCTGGAAAGACGGCGCTGTATTATATCGACAATTTTGCAGGGGGGTTTGCCGACGATGCTCGGAGAGACAAAGTCATCGTCAGGCATCCTAATGGAGAGGTAAAGCAAGTGAGAAGGAGATTCTTGGTGGGGCCGAAGTATCCTGAAGTCTTACCGGGATCAGAGATAACTATTTGGACTGATACACGCGATGCTCGTCGCGGTCGTGATGATCAAAATGTCAACTGGACTCAGGTTTTAGGGGATAGTGTTGCTCAGGCGGCCTCTATATTGACATTAATTCTCCTAGCGCAGCGTCTAGATTGATAGGATTCTTATCTTAAGGCATAGTCGGCATCCACTTACGTAAATATTTCTT
The DNA here is from genome assembly GCA_964470035.1 of uncultured Saprospiraceae bacterium. Classification (GTDB taxonomy): domain Bacteria; phylum Bacteroidota; class Bacteroidia; order Chitinophagales; family Saprospiraceae; genus JAJRXG01. The sequence continues at coordinate 10,187 of CAYYBR010000110.1, read as the reverse complement.
TACAAGACGGATGTATCACATGCTGAAGTATGAAAAAAATCTTGATCAGAGCAGTAGCTGTATTGCTATTCCTTTTTATCGTTGCCGTCGTTATCGGTTACTTCTATGCTAAGTCTTTTGCACCTACCTATGATGGCGAGTTAAGAGTCGATGGATTATCCGACAGTGTGGAGATCGTATATGATCAACATGGAGTCCCACATATATACGGCAGTACTATAAGAGATGTACATAGAGCTTTGGGATATGCCCATGCAAAGGATCGGCTTTGGCAGATGGATCTGATCCGAAGGATAGCACCAGGGAGGCTTTCAGAACTCTTTGGAGATGCGATGATAGATAATGACAAGCTCTTTAGAACCATTGGGCTTGGCCATCAAGCAAAAAAAGAAGCACAGGCCTTCGCCACTCAATCTAATCAGGAGTTAAGAGATATGGTCGAAGGATATATACTAGGGGTCAACGACTACATCCAATCAGGACATACTACCGTCGAACATAAACTCCTAGGTGTCGATATGGAGCCATACACAGTAGAGGATGTATATAATGTCATAGGGTACATGGCTTTTAGTTTTTCTATAGCTCATAAGACAGAGCCTATCATGGACTATGTACATCATAGACTAGGAGCTGAGTATATGGCAGAATTGGATGTACATGTAGCTGAAGGTTCTGCAACCATTAATAGTTTTGTGGCTGAAGACCTGAGTGAGCTTTCTAGCCATATCGGAAAACTAACAGATGAGTTACCTTTTCCTGCGCTCATCGGTAGCAATAGTTGGGTACTAGGACCTGAGAAAACAAATACTGGCGGAGCCATCTTAGCGAATGATCCACATATCGGGTTTGCGCAGCCCAGCGTATGGTATGAAGCTCATATCGAATCTCCTACCATGTCTTCTTATGGCTACTATCTCGCTGGTTTTCCTTTACCGCAGATCGGTCATAATGATCACCATGCCATCGGACTTACGATGCTCGAAAATGACGATATCGACTATTATCGAGAAAGACTAGATAGTACTGATGAATCCCGCTATTGGGCGATAGATCAGTGGAGATCTTTCGAGCATAGGTCAGAAACTATAAAAGTCAAAGGTGGCGAGGATATAACTATCGAAGTAAGAGAGACAAGACATGGGCCTGTCATCTCAGATGTAGTACAACACATAGAAAACGAACCAATCGCGATGTGGTGGGTATACCAACAGCATCCTAGTCAAGTCTTAGAAGCTTCATACTGGATAAGTAGAGGTAGAACACTTGATGAAGTTCGCAAGGGGGCATCTATGATACATGCTCCTGGGCTTAATGTGATGTACGCAGATGTAGAAGGCAATATAGCTTGGTGGGGATCTGCCAAACATCCTGTACGTCCAGAACACGTCAACTCCAAAATCATACTAGATGGAGCTAGTGGTGAAGATGATATCCTAGGATACTATAACTTCAGTGAAAATCCGCAATCTGTAAACCCTCCTGAGGGATATGTCTATAGTGCTAATAATCAAACGGTATCACCGACAGGATTGCGGCACCCTGGCTATTACCTTCCACCGGATAGAGCTCGCAGGATACAATATCTCTTAGACAACCAACAAGTATGGTCTACCCAAGAAGTAAAGACGATGATGGGTGATGTCACTTCTCTGCATGCTCCTGAGATCGTCGCTAATATCATACCTGAGATAAGCCAAGGAAGTGGATTAGAAGCCGATGCGTATGCTTCTATAAAGAAGTGGCAAGGAAATTATGATGTCGATGAGGTAGCACCAACTATCTATGTAAAGTTGATCTATCATATCATGAGAAGCATGGTTGAAGATGAGATAGGAGAGCGCTGGGAATTATTCAATGGTACCCATGTGATGAAGCGAAGTATCCCGTCTATGGTAGCTAGTGTTAACTCGCCGTGGTGGGATAATACGAAGACCGAAGAAGTAGAAACTCGTGCTGATATGATCAGAGCGGCCTGGAAAAAAACAATAGGCGAGTTAGAATCTCAGTGGGGGGCAGATATCTCTTTGTGGGCATGGGGGAAGGCTCATACCTTAACACATAATCATGCATTTGGAACTTTGCCCGGTATAGGGAAGTATATGAATGTCGGCCCTTACTCTGTGCCAGGAGTGTCTGAAGTAATTAATAACTATCATATCAAGCCTGATGAAACAGGCGTGTATCAGGTCTTTGCTGGTCCTTCAACACGAAGAGTTGTAGACTTAAAGAATTATACGACTAACAGCTGGACAATTCTGCCTACTGGTCAGTCAGGACAAGTGATGAGTCCTCACTATCAGGATCAGGCAGTACCATTTGTCGATCAACATTTTCGGCGAGCCTTAATGCTGAAAGGAGAAATCGATCTAAGTCAGCGATATAAGATGGTGCTACTTCCTAATTCAGTTGAGTAGTATCAAATATGGGAGATTCTAATCCTTTTGTGATCGTATCGATGACGAATATGGATCCACTCAGAGGATACTTTTTTAGTTGACTGCTAGTGAGTCCTGCCCTCGCTGTAGAAACAAATAATCTTGACTTATCCGTCCCACCAAAGCAACAAGAAGTAACTCTTGGAGCAGGTACATCTATTTTATTGATAAGTTGTCCTGTTTCTGGATGCCATTTTCCTACACAACCACCACCCATATGTGCGACCCACAACATGCCATCTTCGTCGATGGTCATACCGTACGGATAACCCAGCGAATCAGGAATGTCTATAAGACGATGAGGATGAATATTATAGGGCTCTTTTTCAGTATAACTAAAGACATGTATCTGCCTAGTAGGGCTGTCGATATAATACATCCTATGGATGTCCACATGCCAGCAGATACCATTTGAGATGCTGACATTTTCTATGGCTTGGCTTACTTCTCTAGTCTTTTTAAGTATATAGAGTCCGCCTCGCTCTTTTATAGTTTCATCCATGTGCATAGTGCCAGCCCAGATATCACCACTTGGATTGCATTTGCCACCATTCCATCGTAGTTGGTCCGAAGGGTAATTTCTGGTTTCGTGGATCGCTGACAAGCTAGCTTTAAACCTATCATAGATGAAAAGTCCAGTTTGTAGTCCCACTATGTACGTTCCATTATTGCCAAGACTCACAAATCCTATCAACTCAGGCATGCGATGCTTCGTCAGTTTGTGAGCACCATCATCAAGAACAAATAGTGTTTTGCCTTCTATATCTACCCATACGATCTCTCGACGCCTATGGTCATAGATTATACTTTCTCCAAGTATGCATCTTGCTTCATAGTATAACGAAGCACTCATCATCCCCATCCCCTTTGATTATCTTACCTAACTCGTTGTGTCCGGCTTATTAAAGAGCAATATTATGGTTAAAGCAATGGCAATTATAATGTATACGTAATTGCCAGTTAAATAAAAGAACATAGTATTGATCAAGGCAGGAGCTTCGATCAATGCCCATTTTATGATGTAAGAAGAGCGTACTTTTTCCTCTCGCTTTGAAGGCGGGGTCGATGACAAACGATCCATCTGCTTGCTAAAAAGACCAATGCCTAGATTGGGTAGTATAGCTGCACTTGCAAGACCGATAACCAAAAAGATATCCAAGCTAAAGTCAAAACTACTCGCTTGACGATCTGATAAAACGAACATAACGATGATCATCATCACAACTCCACTACACAATGCGTAGTGTAACATAGATAACCCCTTTCTATTCTCTTCTGAAATAGTAATCCGCAAAGCTCAAGATTTAAAAAGTGAAGGCTAAAAGTCAGCGTCCAAGACGCCTTCCATATCCATCTGGTCTCCTCCGATACCTTTGGGATTAGGTCCCCAAGCATTAGTGCCAGGATAACTATCTTGACTGAGAAAAACGATTAAGACAATAGTACCTATCAATGGGATAAAAGAGATCAGCAGCCACCATCCACTTCTATTTGTGTCGTGTAACCTTCTTATAGTAACAGCGAGGCTCGGTATAAAAGAAACCAAAGCAAAGATGAATACTATGCCTGTTGCCACAGATGAAAGAATACCACTGCCCAAAAACATTAGCGCATAGGGAACAAGAAGGATTATATAGTAGAATAACACGAACATCCAGTATTCTTGTCTCCTACTTCGGCTTTTAAAATCCGAGTATTTCTTGAAAGCCATTAAAAACCACTCCATTCGATTGACGTTTTGTTTCAACTAATATAAGTTTCCTTACGGTCATTTTAGTTAAATTCCTTCAAGTAAAAGTGAATTATATTAATAGATCGATGATCCTATCGAGATTAGAACCGCCAAGTATCTCTATTTAGAATATTCACGTGTTATTGATAGCGAATTCTTAGATCTTTGGAGATTGTACCATAGTTGTACAGTGATATAAGAGATATAGATATCGAGCGGATCACCTATGAAGAAATTAATGGCTTTGCCTTTCCTTCAAAGAGGGGGAAAGGGTTGAAGTCTATCATCTATCACATTGATGGCTTGTTGATAGATACAGGACACAAGCATGCAAGGTCGGATATCTTAAGATCGGTTAAAAGTCTGCGTGTTGATCAGATGCTGATCACTCACCATCACGAAGATCATTCTGCCAATATCGATGTAATACAAAAGCTATTTAGTTGCCCAGTTAAGGGATCGCCGCTTTGCTCACAGATGATGAAGACGAGGCGAGAGGATATTGGTTTTGCGAGAAAGAGATCTTGGGGAGTTAGTCCGATTTACGAGGATATAGAGCCAGTGGAAGAATTGATAAAGACGAAACACTATGCATTTCAGATCATCCCTGTACCTGGACATGCGAGCGACATGATAGCCTTATATGAACCTAGTCGAAAGTGGCTTTTTACAGCGGATGCCTATTTGTCCTCGTTTATCGGCTACTTTATGCGTGAAGAAGGTATGGCACAACAGATCCACTCTCTTCGTCGTCTACTGGAGCTAGATTTTGATGCTGTACTATGTAGTCACAATCCGGTCTGGAGTGGAGGCAAAGAAAAGATCAAAAAGAAGCTTGACTACTTCGAGCGCACTTTCGCATCGATTAAGTCACTTTATGAAAAAGGCTATAGCCAGCGGGCTATTCGACAAGCACTGGGGATGAAGGAGTATTGGGATGTCCGACTTTTGTCTCAAGGGCATCTGAGCGCGAAGAATATGATCAATGCTGTCATCCGAGAAGTGAACTCGGGCGTGTCAATATAGTAGGACCGAGACACACCAGCATAAGAATGGATGTATATACGATAAGAGATAGTTTTTTAACCGTGTAGCTTCGACCTTTGATAGCTTTATTATTCTACTTTTGAGACGTGTTTAGCATACTCTTCTTTGCTATTATAGCCGTCTTCGTGGCGATGCTTTTTCTGAATATCTACTTCAGGGTAAAGGTGTTTAAGGTCTATAAGTATCTTGTCCAGAACCAAGTTGATTTTGGCGTGAGTCACTTTCTGTCAGACGAAAAAATGGAACAAGAAGTCATATCTCGATATCCACAGCATGAGGCTCAGATTAGAGAATTCGTTGGACTGATCCGTAGATCGGTCACTATGGCGAGCATCCTTATCGTCCTCATCCTGATGATCGGGTATACACTCATGAAGTTTCGATAGTCGATGTCTAGAGGTAAGCTTGTGATGATTTTCACGGATTGGATAGGCGCCATAGTGGCGTGGGTCGTGTTTTTCACTTATCGTAAATATGTGGAGACACCAGAGCTCTCCTTTCAGCAGTATCTAGATGACGATCGTCTAGTCATTGGCTTGATCGTGATACCTCTAGTTTGGATTTGTATCTGGTGGATGATCGGTAGTTATAGAGAGGTCTATTTTTTATCAAGAATTCAGCTGATGTATAATACAGCCTTAGGTTCATTGTTAGGATCACTAGGTCTCCTTTTTACCATCTTGAGAGATGACTTTACACTTACGGTTATCTCTTACGCACAGTTGTTTCTTGCGGTGTTTTTGATTCATATGATTGTCTTTGGTTTCCTTAGGTTAGTAATCAGCACTTTCTTGAAGTTTTTGGCTTCATCTGGTAGAGTCAAACTCTATGGCACTCTAACTACAGATGGTGATCAGCTTTCGATCTCGCATAGCTTACTTTACGATATCTCATTATCAGATCTGGATGAGATGATCCTATCACAGAAGTCTGACGCCTTATTAGTTGATATCACTGATCAAGATATACTTGATAAGAAGCTACCCCAGCTCATCGGTCGTGCTGCCCGTAGGTTGTTGATGATATCACCACGATCCTTTGCTGTGTTATCTGATGGTTATAGAGGGGTCCCTTCTATAAGTCATGATCTTATATCCTTGAAGACGTCACCTCTCTATGCCTGGCAAGAAAACATCAAGAGGATGATCGACATCTTTGGAGCGCTGTCTATCATGCTCATAGCAAGTCCCATCATGCTATTGCTAGCCATAGGGGTGAAGCGCTCATCTGCAGGAGGGATCATCTATCGCCAAGAAAGGGTAGGGCGCTTTGGTAAGCCTTTTCAAATCTTGAAGTTTCGCTCGATGATAGAAGATGCCGAGACATCTGGGCCACAACTTGCAAAAGAAGATGATACCCGTACTACCTCGTTAGGAAGGTGGATGCGAAGGTGGAGGCTGGATGAGCTTCCCCAGTGTATCAATGTATTAAGAGGAGACATGTCATTAGTTGGCCCAAGACCAGAACGTCCGTATTACGCAGATCAACTGATAGCAAGAGAAGCTAAGTATGCGCTCATCTATCAAGTCAGGCCAGGCGTCACCTCATGGGGGCAAATCAAATATGGCTATGCAAGCTCCATAGACGAAATGCTCAAGAGGTTTAGATATGACCTGCTCTATATGGAGCAGATGTCTCTTGTCTTGGACTTTAAAATATTGATCTATACGATAGCCGTTCTGCTAAGAGGTCAAGGACGATAGGAGATGTAGGGACTAATTCTCTTGCTATAATTAAAACTCACCACCGCCTTCGAAGTCGCCGCCTCTATCACCACCGCGTGATCTTTTCTTTTTCTGATTGATCCTATAATTCAAGGCTAGGGTGATAGTTCTGGCACGCCATTGGAATTCACTTTCTCTAAAGAAGTTTTCTCCTACTGTAGTGCCCGCTCGACGTCGTGAGTTAAAGAGATCTCTTATGCTAAAAGTGAATGTCCCCTGTTTTTTAAGGATATCTCTGGACCATCCTAGATCCAAACTAGGGATGCCTTCAGACCTTCCTTGTACTGTCTCTCTGGGAGCTCTGTAGTTAAATCTAAGCTGAAGATCACTATTCCAGAAGCTTGCTCTGGCCGTCATTCGACCGAACCATGTGGTGGTCTCAGCAGTAAAGTTTTGGTCAAAGTTTTGGCCATTGATTAACTGGCGAAAGAAGTTAGCATTTCCGTCAAGACGAAGCCACTTTATACCGCTGTATTGGAAAGTTAGCTCAAGTCCGAAGTCTTCACTCGTTGCTAGATTCTGTGGTATGCGATTAGTGGTGCCATCTGGGTTAAACTCGAGTATGCGTTGGATGACATCAGTCGTGTTTCTATAGAACAATCCACTTGTCAAAGTGATATCATCAAGTACTTTGATATAGTTAACCTCATAGCTATCTGTAAACTCTGGGTTGAGGTTAGGATTTCCGCTAAATGTATTGCGATTATCACTGAAGGTGAAGAAAGGATTCAAGTCCCAAAATCTAGGTCTACGTATTCTTCTACTATAACTTACCTGAGCATTGCTACCTGGCGCAAATTCATAGTTCAAAAATGCACTTGGAAAGTAATTGAAGAAATCCCTCGGGTTTATTTCATTAGTCTGTATTAACTGAGTGGTGATATCCGAATACTCGACTCTATTACCTAATTGATAACCAAACTTTCCGATTTTATTGCCGTATATAAAGTAGGCCGCGTAGACATTCTCGTCATACAGAAAGTCATTAGAGAGTCCTGGTAGATTTACGAAAGTGCCATCTTCATTTTCTTCTACTACATAGTCATTTGTGATATCTCTTAATGAGGTACGTAGGCCAAGTTCAATATTGCCTTCTTTTCCTATGGGTTTATTAAAATCCACCTGAAAAAGCCACTGCTTGTTGGCCTCAACATTGCGTGACCTTTGTATGAGATCTGGCACTGTGATACCTGTCTCGCTGATAGCAGTTTCTAGAAAGTCAGAGCTTTCATCTTCTATATCATCCTGGTATTGTACTGTTGCTTCTAAGGTGTGGTTTCTTGAAGAAAACTCCTTCTTAAAATTCAAGCTATACTGAAGATTGCTCTCATCTTCACGCTCATCATCTGTCCTTGTAGTTGTGAGGGTAAGATTATTAGGATAGTCATCGATAAAATCTCTGAAGAGAAGCAGGCCATCGTTATTCTCGTCGGACCTTCTGTATAAGAAGGCACCTGTAAGCGTCTCTTTATCTGAAGGTAAAAAGTCAAAGCCAAATCTAACGTTCTGTGATAATCCAGTTCTGTCGAGTTCCCTTGTCGTTTCTTGGAAGAAGGTATCATCGGTTCTTTGCTGCTCTAAAAACGCACTTCCTTGTCCTGGTCTATTTCGACTGTAAAGTCCTACACTAGCAAACCAATTCACCTTGCCCTTTCTATAATTGAGATTAGCACCACCACCTGTATTGCCAGGGAATCCAGCCGACACGTCAAATGAACCATTGAATCCGCTTCCCTTTTCTTTTTTCAATACGATGTTGATAATCCCTGCCATCCCTTCTGCTTCATATCTCGCAGATGGGTTAGTTATGACTTCCACTTTGTCTATCAGATTAGCAGGTATGGATCGAAGGCCGTTGGCATTGTCCTGATTAGCAAGACCGGATGGTCGTCCATCTATGAGTATGCGGACACCATCACTACCTCGTAAGCTGACAGCTCCTTCTAAGTCTACCGTGACTGACGGGACGTTGTCCAATATGTCTTGTGCATTACCACCTTGGTTAGCCAGATCGCTACCTACGTTAAAGACCCTCTTGTCCAGAGAAAATTGTGTTTCACTTCTTTCTGCTCTGATCTCTATGTCATCGAGGGCCACTCCAGAGATAGCGAGACCGATAGTGCCAAGATCTACTTCGCGATTCCCAGATCTAAGCTGAGCTCTATCTATAGTTATATCTATAGTCTGGGGAGCGTAAGAGATATACTCGACCACAGCATACATCTGACCCGGTCTCGAAGCAATCTCAAATAATCCGCCAGCTTCACTCAGTCCACCAGTGACCAGTGATGAATCAATCTTACTGAAGAGAGATATGGTCGCGAACTCAAGTCCCGTCTTAGCATCAGCATCGATGACCTGTCCTTTGATTTTGATTTGGGGTGCCTGTCTTTGTCCTTGACCTGAACCTCCTGGCCTTTGTCCTATAAGAGAGACAGTTAAAGCCATCATTATCACTGTCGTAAATGCTACCTTATGTATAAATCGTAATTGTTTCTTCATGCTTCGTATTACGTGGGTTACAACGCAAAGATCTCGATCTATGTTGATCCTTTATCTTAGAAATCTTTGTACTACATCATTTACCAGTTCAATTACAATCGCGACGTTCATCCCTTTATTTTGGTTGTTTAACTAGGGCTTCGGCAAGTCTTGAAGACTTATAGGATAAAAAAGTATCTAGACAAGTATATTGCGATATGTCGCTATTCAGACTTCCCGATCATAACCCCGCACGTCCTTGGTTTATACAGTTGGTCGTTCTAGTCATAATTAGCCTACTCTTCTTTCTATCTATATCCGCTAGTCGAGATGGGTTTAACCTAGAATGGGGAAGATTGATTTTTATAGGAAATGTGCTGATTGCAAGCATATTCATAGGATTTGTGTTGCTGCCGAGGTTCTACTATACTCGTCATTATCTATACTTCGCGATATCTGCTTTCCTTGTAGTCATCATAGCAATCACGATAGAAGAGTTTGTGTTGGAGAAGATTTTTTATCCCAACTCGAGGGGCAGTGTATTTCGAGGATACTTTATCAACTTTATGAGAAAATTACCTTTAGTCATGTTATTTGTCGGTGTAAAGCTCGCATGGGATACCGCGATAAAGGATCGGCAGCTCGTAGAACTGAGGGGGCAGATGATAGAAGGTCAGTTGCAGACGCTCAAAGCTCAGATCAATCCTCACTTCTTGTTTAATAGTCTCAACAATCTTTATTCATTTGCCTTGAGCGGATCAGATA
>CAYYBR010000109.1:8006-13234 GCA_964470035.1 uncultured Saprospiraceae bacterium | reverse complement strand
ATGCTGACGGTGGATTTGTAATCACACGTACATATAGAATCACAGACTGTGCAGGCAACTTTACAGAAGTAGAGCAGACGATCACGGTTAATGATGTAACTGATCCTACGGCTAGCAATCCAGAGCCTATCACAGTAGAGTGTGTAGACGAAGTGCCAGAACCAGACCCAGAAGTGGTCACCGATGAAGCAGATAACTGTGCATCACCAAATGAACTCACAGTAGAGTTTGTAAGTGATGAGCAGACTGAATCTACGTGCAATGGTTCTGTTGTTTCAGGATTTGTAATCACTCGTACATATAGTATCACAGACTGTGCAGGTAACTCTATCACGGTACAGCAGGAGATCAATGTATTTGATGAAACTGAACCAGAAGTGTGTGATCCAGAAGATTTGGTCCTCGAGTGCGAAGGTATCGAAGCTAATGAGCAGTTAGCTGCTGATTGGAACGCTGAGCAGATTGCTGCACTTGAAGCATGTGCTACAGATAACTGTAACGGTATCATTACTGTTACAAGTGATTTTGATTTTGCTAATTACGAAGAAGAATGTGGTCAGACAGGTAGTCTGCTTGTCACATTTACAGTAGTGGATGAGTGTGGAAATGAAACAGTAAGAGAAGCTACTTTCACAGTAATTGATGAGACGGCTCCGACTATCGTGACGCCAGCAGATAATGGTGACGATGCATTTGTAGTAGAGTGTGATGGAGCTGGCAATGAGCAAGATTTTGAAGAATGGTTGGCAGCTAATGGTAATGCTGTCGCTGAAGATGTTTGTGGAGATGTAGTCTTTACAAATGAAATAATAGAAGAAGTTGATGAGTGCTGCGGTACTCGTATGGTCACTGTCCTATTTACTGCGACAGACGATTGTGGAAATGAATCAGAGACAACAGGATTGTTTATCGTTGAAGATACTACACCACCAGAGGTAGTATGTGCAGATATAACTATCCAGCTTGATGAAAATGGTGAAGCAGTTATCGAGGCTATAGAATTAGACGGAGGAAGTTCAGACATTTGCTGTGGACCAGACGAACTTACTTTTGAAGTAAGTCAGGCATCATTTACTAGAGATGATGTAGGTGTTGTAGAAGTTACGCTTACTGTCACTGATGGTTGTGGTAACTCTGATGAGTGTACTGCTCAAGTAACAGTTGAAGAGTTTGACTTAGCATTGAGAAAGACACTTGCAGATGGAGAAGATGAGAGAGTATATCCAGGAGAAGATGTGACGTTTACTATTGAGGTTCTTAATCAAGGAACTATCGATGCAAGTAATGTAGAGGTAACGGATTACATCCCTACTGGATTCACATTAAACGATCCTGCTTGGACTGGTGGTAGTGCTGCTACTACGATTATTCCATTTATCGCAGCAGGTACTTCTGAATCAGTAGACATTACGCTAACAGTAACAGCTACAGCAGCTGGACCACTTGTTAATGAAGCTGAAATCTCAGGTGCGGATGCAGCTGATGGATTTGAGCCGATAGACGTAGACTCTACTCCAGATGACGATCAAAACAATGATGCAGGTGGAGAAGTCAATGGACCAACAGATGATACAGTGGATAACGAAGATGGAGATGAAGATGACGCGGATCCTGAAGATGTTATCGTTGAGATATTTGACTTAGCACTTAGAAAAGTATTAGCTGATGGAGAACCAGGTATATACTACCAAGGTGATGTCGTGACATTTACGATCACAGTGTTTAATCAAGGTACTGTAGATGCTAATAATATCGAAGTAAACGATCCTGCACCAGAAGGTCTATCACTAGTTGGTAGTATTCCTTCGATTCCAGGACCACTAGCTCCTGGTGCAGAGACTTCTATAGATATCCAGTTTATGGTGGATATAGATGAGTTTGGCACTATCGTAAATAGAGCAGAGATATCTTCTGCTGAAGATGACCTAGGTGAGAACCCTCAGGATATAGATAGTACGTCAGATGATGATGTAAATAATGATACTGAAGAAGATGATGTAATTGATGAAGATGGACTTAACAATCCTGGAGATGATGAGGATGATCAAGATCTTTCTGAGATCGAGACTAATCAGTTCCAAAGCATAGGATCGACAGTATTTGTAGATAATAATGATAATGGATTACAAGATCCAGGAGAGCCAGGTATACCAGGAGTTACTGTGGATGTATTTGATGTAGGACCTGATGGACAAAAAGGTACTGCTGATGATGAGTTAGCAGGATCTGATGTTACAGATGCTGATGGTAACTACTTTGTAGATGGCCTAAGATCAGGTGATTACTATGTGAAGATCAATGAGCCAGCTCCTGACTTCCAAGTAAGTAGCACACCTACTGACGAAGCAGATAACCAAGAAGATGGTGACGACAATGGTACTCAGATGGGTGGAGCAGGCGGAATGGTCATGTCTCCGATCATCAATCTTGCACAAGATGACGAACCAACAGGTGCGGCTGAAGGTGAGCAAGGTGGAGATCAGGATGATGCTGCTGATTCATTTGGTGATATGACAGTTGACTTTGGATTCTTACCATTCGTCAGTGTTGGATCTACTGTATTTGTAGATAACAATGATAACGGTCAGCAAGATGCTGGAGAGCCAGGTATAGAAGGTGTAGCTGTTATGGTCTTTAGTGTAGGACCTGATGGTATCGCTGAAAATGGCGATGATGAACTAGTAGGTGAAGATGTTACTGATGGCAATGGCGACTACTTTGTAGATGGCCTTCTACCAGGTGACTACTATGTTAGGGTCAGCCCAGATGCTGAATTCCCAGTCAGTAGTACAGATATCGGATCAACAGATGATCCTAATAATGATACAGATGGAGACGATAATGGTTTCCAACCTGATGGATCAGGAGCAGACGTTTGGTCAGGAGTCGTTACCCTCTTAGGGGATGATGAGCCAACAGGAGAGCCTGGTTCAGGAGGAGATCAAGATGCAGCAGATGATGACAATGGTAACATGACAGTTGACTTTGGATTTGTTCCTCAGTTGAGCATTGGATCAACAATATTTGCTGATAATAATAACAATGGTATACAAGATCCAGAAGATGATGGTATCCCTGGTGTTACAGTGATGGTATTCAACCTCGGACCAGATGGTATCCCTGAAAATGGAGACGACGAGTTAGTTGGAGAAGCTGTTACTGATGCTAACGGATTCTATCTTGTAGATGGATTAGTACCTGGAGACTACTATGTAAGAGTAAGCCCAGATGCTGATTTCCCATTAAGTAGTGAGCCGACTAGCGATGATCCTAATGATGATGTAGATGGTGACGATAACGGTCTACAGCCAGATGGATCTGGAGCTGATGTGTGGTCTAATGTGATCACTCTAGTTGGAGCTGAGGAGCCAACAGGTGCTGACGAATCTGCACCAGGAGGAGACCAAGATGATGCGGATGATGCTAACGGTAACATGACGGTAGACTTTGGTTTCAGACCTGCCGTAGACGTCAGCTTAGTGAAGACAGTAAGTAACGCTGAGCCAAACATTGGTGAAGTGATCACATTTACTGTGACGGTTTCTAACGAAGGCCCGAACGATGCAACTGGTATCTCTGTCGAAGATGTAGTTCCTAACGGATACTCTGGTATCTCTGCTATCAGTAATGGTGGTAGCGAAGCAGGAAGTGTGGTTACATGGACTGACGTTGATGTAGCTGCAGGAGCGAGCGTAGACTTGACATTTGATGTCACTGTTGAAGCACCTGGAGATGGAGTCGAGTTTAATAACATCGCTAATGTGACTGAACTTGATCAGCTTGATACAGATTCTGAGCCGGGTAATGACCCTGATACAGATGGTGATGGCCTGATTGGATCTGAAGATGATAATCCGAATGATACAGGTATCGATCCAGATGATGAAGATGATGCAGATGACGAACCAGTAGAGCCACTATTATTGAGCATAGGTTCTAACGTATTTGCAGATAATAATAACAATGGTATGAGAGATGCTGGAGAGCCAGGTATCGAAGGTCTTACAGTTGAGATCTTTAATACTGGAGCAGATGGTATCCCTGAAAATGCAGACGACGAACTCGTAGGAACAGCAGTTACCGATGGAGATGGTAATTACTTTGTAGAAGGTTTGATCCCTGGAGATTACTACGCTAGTATATCTTCAGTAGATCCTGACTTCCCAGCAAGTAGTACTCCTACGAGCCTCGATCCTAACGATGATACTGATAACGATGATAATGGTATCCAAGATGATATAGGCGGAGGAGTTTGGTCTAATGTGATCACTCTGAGCCCAACTGATGAGCCTACAGGTGCAGGTGAAAGTGGTGCCGGTGGAGATCAGGATGATGCCGTAGATGATAATGGTAACATGACGCTAGACTTTGGATTTGCTCCGACAGTGAGCATAGGATCTACAGTTTTTGCAGATAATAATGATAACGGAGAGCAAGATGCTGGAGAGCCAGGTATCGAGGGTGTAACTGTAGAAGTATTCAACCTTGGACCTGATGGCATCGCTGAAAATGGCGATGACGAACTTGTTGGTACAGATGTTACAGATGCAGATGGTAACTACTTTGTAGATGGCCTTGTACCTGGTATGTACTATGTGAGTATACCGACACCAGATCCTAACTTCGAGATCAGTAGTTCTGATATCGCGACTACAGAGGATACTAATAACGATGTAGATGGTGATGATAACGGTCTACAGACTGGAGGAGCTGGAGCAGGCGTATGGTCTAATCCTATAGAGCTTCTTGGTGATGATGAACCAGTTCTTGAGCCTGGCTCAGGAGGAAATCAGGATGGAGCAGATGATGACAACGGTAACATGACTGTTGACTTTGGTTTTGTCCCATATCTAACCTTAGGTTCTACAGTATTTGCAGATAACAATAACAACGGTATGCAGGATCCCGAAGATGAGGGTATCCCTGGTGTAACCGTAGAAGTTTTCAACCTCGGTCCAGATGGTATAGCTGAAAATGCAGACGACGAACTCGTAGGTACAGCAGTCACAGATGCTGATGGTAACTACTTCGTAGAAGACCTTGTACCTGGAGATTACTATGTGAGTATACCTAATCCAAGTCCAGACTTCCCAGGAAGTAGTGATCCTACAACAGACGATCCGGAGGATGATGTTGATGGAGATGACAATGGTATTCAGAATGCATTTGGAGAAGGCGTATGGTCAGGCGTTATAACATTAGAAGGCGATAACGAGCCTACTGGTGAG
>CAYYBR010000109.1:0-7906 GCA_964470035.1 uncultured Saprospiraceae bacterium | reverse complement strand
GGAGGCGGAGCAGATGCTAACTCTGTTATTACTTGGTCTGATCTAGACATCGCAGCAGGCTCAAGTGTAGACTTGACATTTGATGTTACTGTGGGACCACCTCTTGAAGGTGTAGAGTATGATAATGTAGCTGAAGTAACTACTACTGATCAGTTTGATGAGGATAGTACTCCAGGAAATGGACCAGATCCAGATGGTGACGGATTAATCGGATCAGAAGATACTAATCCAAATGATGGTAGTGTAGATCCAGATCCAGCTGCACCAGATAGCGATGAAGATGATGATGCTGATAACGAGCCTGTCGAACCACAGGTAGCTGATCTCAGCTTGATCAAGACAGTGAGTAACCCAGAGCCTAATGTAGGTGAGGTGATTACATTCACAATAGAAGTAAGTAATGATGGTCCTAACGATGCGACTAATGTTGCTGTAGAGGATGCCGTACCTAATGGATTTAGTGATATCACTAATATCTCAGGTGGAGGTACCGAAGCGGCTTCTATCATAACGTGGTCAGGATTAACGATCCCGGCAGGAGCTAGCGAAGTACTTACTTTCGATGTAACCGTAGAAGCCCCTCTTGAAGGAGTTATTTATGAAAATATAGCAGACGTAACTGCAAGTGATCAGTTTGATCCAGATTCTGAGCCAGGTAATGGTCCAGATAGTGACGGTGATGGCTTGATAGGAACAGAAGATGATAATCCTAACGATGGCAGTGTAGACGACGACGGAGATGATGACGAGGATAACGAGCCTGTCGAACCACAAGTAGCTGATGTCAGCTTGATTAAGACAGTAAGCAATCCAGAGCCTAATGTAGGAGAGGTAATTACTTTCTCTATTGAAGTGAGTAATGCAGGACCTAGTGACGCGACAAATGTGAGTGTAGAAGATGCTGTACCTAATGGTTATAGCAACATCACTAACATCACTGGCGGTGGAACTGAAAGTAATGGTACCATCACATGGTCAGGCCTTAATATTGCAGCAGGAACATCAGAGATATTAACTTTTGATGTTACAGTAGAAGCTCCACTTTCAGGTGTTGAGTTCTCTAACATTGCTAATGTCACAGAAGCAGATCAGTTTGATCCAGATTCTGAGCCAGGTAATGATCCTGATACAGATGGAGATGGCATGGTTGGATCAGAAGATGATAATCCTAATGATTCAGGAGCGGATCCAGATGATGAGGATGATGCAGATGACGAGCCAGTAGAGCCACAAGTTGTGGATATCAGCTTGATCAAGTTTGTGAGTAACGACGCACCTAATGTAGGTGACGTGATCACATTCACGATACAGCTGACGAATGATGGAGATAGTGATGCAACAGGAGTAGCAGTAGAGGATAATGTACCTAATGGCTTTAGCGATATCGCTAATATCACTATGGGTGGCACTGCTGCAGGAAATGTGATCACTTGGACAGGTCTAGATGTACCAGTAGGTACGACTATCGACTTGACATTTGATGTAACTGTAGAGGCACCTGGTGATGGTGTTGACTTTGACAACATAGCTGAAGTAATAGCTACTGATCAGTTTGATGAAGATAGTACGCCTGGTAACGGACCTGACCCAGATGGTGATGGACTTATCGGACCAGAGGATACTAATCCAAATGATGGTAGTGTAGATCCAGATCCAGCAGCTCCTGAGAGTGATGAGGACGATGATGCAGATAACGAGCCTGTTGAGCCACAAGTGGCTGACATAAGCTTAATTAAGACAGTAAGTGATGCAGAGCCTAATGTAGGTGACGTAGTTACCTTCACTATAGAGGTAAGCAATGCTGGTCCTAACGATGCAACGGGAGTATCAGTAGAAGATGCTGTGCCTAATGGCTTTAGTGGTATCTCAAATATCAGCAATGGTGGATCTGATGCCGCTGGATTGATCACTTGGGTAGGTCTTAACATAGATGCAGGAAGTAGCGTAAGCTTAACTTTCGATGTAACTGTAGAAGCACCTCTACCTGGAGTAGAATTCAGTAACATAGCCAATGTCACAGAAGCAGATCAGTTTGATCCAGATTCTGAGCCAGGTAATGATCCTGATACAGATGGAGATGGCATGGTTGGATCAGAAGATGATAATCCTAATGATTCAGGAGCGGATCCAGATGATGAGGATGATGCAGATGACGAGCCAGTAGAGCCACAAGTAGTGGATATCAGCTTGATCAAAATAGTGGATAACCCAGAGCCTAATGTAGGTGACGTCATCACATTTACTATCACAGTAAGTAATGACGGACCTAATGATGCGACAGGAGTATCTGTAGAAGATAATGTACCTAATGGCTTTAGCGGTATTGCTAATGTCAGCAATGATGGTACAGCTGCAGGTTCGACTATCACATGGGCAGGCCTTGATATCCCTGTTGGAGGTAGTGTCGATCTTACATTTGATGTAACAGTAGAAGCTCCAGGTGATGGAGTAGACTTTGATAACATAGCAGAAGTAATCGCTACTGATCAGTTTGATGAAGATAGTACGCCTGGTAACGGACCTGACCCAGATGGTGATGGACTTATCGGACCAGAGGATACTAATCCAAACGATGGTAGTGTAGATCCTGATCCAGCAGCAGGTGAAAGCGATGAGGATGATGATGCTGATAACGAGCCAGTGGAGCCACAAGTAGCAGACTTGAGTTTGATCAAGACTGTGAGTAACCCAGAGCCTAATGTAGGCGAGGTAGTTACATTTACTATCGAGGTGCTCAATGCTGGACCAAATGCAGCAACTAATGTCGCTGTGGAGGATGCAGTACCTAATGGCTTTAGCGGTATTACTAATATATCAGGTACCGGTGCAGCCACAGGAAGCACGATTACTTGGTCAGGATTAAACATACCAGCTGATGGAAGCGAGATCCTTACTTTTGATGTAACAGTAGAAGCACCTCTTGATGGAGTGACATTTGATAATGTTGCCGATGTATCAGCAAGTGATCAGTTTGACCCAGATTCAACTCCAGGCAATGGTCCTGATAGTGATGGTGATGGCCTTGTAGGTACAGAAGATGATAATCCAAATGATGGAAGCGTCGACGGTGATGGTGATGATGATGAGGACAACGAGCCAGTCGAACCACAAGTTGCGGATATCAGCTTAATCAAGACTGTAAGCGATCCTACACCTAATGTAGGTGATGTGATCACATTTACAATCGAAGTATTAAATGATGGCCCAAGTGCTGCTACAGGTATATCTGTAGAAGATATAGTGCCAAGTGGATACACAGATATTGCGAATGTTAGCAATAGTGGGTCTGCTGCAGGTAGCACAATAACGTGGACCGGTATCGATGTACCAGTTGATGGATCTGTTACACTGACATTTGATGTCACTGTACTTGCTCCAATCGATGGTGCTGAGTTTGATAACGTTGCTCAGGTAACAGAACAAGATCAGTTTGATCCTGATTCAGATCCAGGTAACGGAGTCGATCCAGATGGTGATGGACTTGTCGGTACAGAAGACATGAATCCAAATGATGGAAGTGTCGATACTGACGACGATGATGATGCGGATAATGAGCCTACTACACCACAAGTAGCAGATTTGAGCTTGATCAAGACTGTTGATGATGCAGAACCAAACATTGGTGATGTAGTAACATTCACTATCGAAGTATCAAATGATGGTCCAAACGATGCAACAGGTGTTGATATCCAGGATGAAGTACCTAATGGTTACGGAGCTATCTCAGCTATAAGTGATGGAGGAACTGCGGCAGGTACTATTATTACCTGGACAGGATTCTCTATACCTGCAGGAGGTAGTGTGACTGTGACATTTGGAGCAGAAGTTCTAGCACCAGGTGATGGAGTAGACTTTGATAACGTAGCAGAAGTAGCTGCAGCTGATCAGTTTGATCCGGATTCAGAGCCAGGTAATGGAGTTGATCCAGATGGAGATGGATTGATCGGTACAGAAGACATGAATCCAAATGATGGTAGTGTCGATGACGATGATGACGATGATGCAGATAACGAACCAGTAGAGCCTAGACTATTAAGTATCGGTTCTAATGTATTCGTTGATAATAATAATAATGGCATGAGAGATGCCGATGAGCCGGGTATAGCAGGTCTTACAGTAGAGATCTTTAATACAGGTGCTGATGGTATCCCAGAAAATGGAGATGATGAGCTAGTTGGATCAGCAGTAACTGATGCTAACGGTGATTACTTCGTAGGAGATCTTCTCCCTGGTGATTACTATGCGTCTATCTCTAGCCCAGATCCTGACTTCCCAGCGAGTAGTACACCTACATCACTTGATCCTAATGACGATGGTGATAATGATGATAATGGTATCCAAAACGCTATCGGAGATGGAGTTTGGTCAAACGTAATAACACTGAGCCCTGGTGACGAGCCAACAGGTGGAGCAGAGAGCGGATCAGGAGGTGATCAAGATGACGAGGATGATGCCAACGGTAATATGACCTTGGACTTCGGATTTGCACCGCTTGTAAGCCTTGGTTCTAATGTATTTGTTGATGCTAATAACAACGGCGTTAGAGATGCAGACGAAGATGGTATAGCTGGCGTAACAGTTGAAGTATTCAGCTTCGGACCAGATGGTATCCCAGAGACGGCAGATGATGTTCTTGAAGGATCAGATGTAACTGATGCTGATGGTAGCTACTTCATCGACGGTCTTGTACCAGGTGATTTCTACGTAAGTATATCTTCAGTAGATGGTGACTTCCCTGTAAGTAGTTCAGGTGAGTCTCTAGATCCTAATGACGATGTAGATAACGATGATAACGGTATCCAAAATGCACCGGGAGAAGGTGTATGGTCTAATCCTATCACACTTACAGCAGGTGATGAGCCTACTAATGAGTCTGGTGCAGGAGGAGACCAAGATGCTGCTAATGATGCTAATGGTAACATGACAGTTGACTTCGGATTCTTTGCTCCGGCAGAGGTTGGAAACTTTGTCTTCAAGTCATGTGATGAACTAGGTGTTCAGAATGGTAGTGAGACTCCTGTAGAAGGAGCGACAGTCAGTCTGACAGATGCTGCAGGTGGTGCGGTGACAGATATCTTCGGAGATCCAGTCGCTGATATCATTACTGGAGCAGATGGTATGTACACTTTCGTAAATCTCTTCCCAGGAGAATACAAAGTAACATTCGGTCTTCCTACTTCACCATCAGGTCTTGATTTTGCACCTGTTGATGCAGCTGCAGATGATATAGATAGTGATGCAGATCCAGCAACAGGGATGTCACCGGTATTCACGCTAGAAAGCGGCGAATCAAGAGATGATATTGATGCTGGTCTTATAGATATAGAAGCACCTACATTCACAGTTCCAGCTGACTTGTCAGTTGAGTGTGACGGAGATCACAGCCCAGCAGCTACAGGTGATGTAACTGATGAAGCTGATAACTGTGCACTTAATCTAGAAGCCACATTCGAAGACGAAGAGAACTTCGATCAGTGTGGAGGCGAGATTATCAGAACATGGACGCTGGTAGATGATTGTGGTAATGAGACAGTACAGGTACAGACGATTACGATCGAGCCTGCAGCAGAGCCAACAATCACACTACCTACACTACCTGAGACACTTGCATGTGATGAAGCAGCACTATTTGAAGCTCCTATCGCGGCATTTAGCAATGATATCGAAGGAACATGTTTGATAGAAGGTGAGATAGCACCAGTTGTAGAGGAAGACTTTACGATCTGTGGAGGAACTATCACAATCACTTATACAGTACCTGCGAGCGAAAATTGCGAGAGATCAGGTGTCGAGGAAGTAATTGTGATAACAGTAGAGCCTGCACCTGAGCCAGTAATCACTATCCCTGAGTTAGCGGATAGCTTTACTTGCGAAGAAGCAGCAGCACTCGTGATACCAGATGCAACATTCACTAACAGCGCTGCAGATGAAGCTTGTCTGATCGCTGGTGAAGTGATGGGTGTATTGACAGAAGAGTTTGATGAGTGTGGTGGATCATTTACGATTACATGGACAGTGCCAACTGGCTGTGATAATAACAGTGTATCAGAGAGTATTACGATTCCTGTTACGCCAGCGGCGATACCAGAGATCGAGATACCTACACTACCAACAGAATTGACATGTGATGAAGCTGCGGCTTATGTTGCACCAGATGCTAACTTTAGCAACGGAGCTACAGGCACTTGTGCCATAGAAGGCAGCGTAGCAGGAGTAAGATCAGATGACTTTACGATCTGTGGTGGTACGATCACGATTACATACACAGTTGATCCAGGAGATAACTGTGAGAGAGAAGCGGTGGTTGCTAGTCAGACGATTGATGTCTTACCAGCACCTAACCCAACAATAGAATTACCAGACTTACCAGGTAGTCTTACATGTGATGAGGCAGCTAATTTCGTAGCACCAGATGCTAGCTTTAGCAATGGAGCAAGCGACGAAGTATGTCTCATAGACGGAACCACACCAGGAGTTGTTGCTAATGACTTCGATCAGTGTGGAGGCGAGATTATGATTACTTGGACATTAAGTACTGGTTGTGATAATGGAGCTGTAACTGAAACATTAGTTATACCAGTTCTTCCAGCACCAGACCCTGAGATTATGCTTCCTGAGCTACCTACAGAGTTGACATGTGATGAAGCAGCAGGATTTGTTGCTCCAGATGCATCGTTCTCTAATGGTATAGATGGAACATGCTTAATCGAAGGTACTGTGGCAGGAGTGATAGAAGATGACTTCACGATTTGTGGAGGAACTATCACTATCACTTATTCAGTAGATCCATCAGATAATTGTGAAAGAGAAGGTGTTACTGCAGAGTTCGTCATAGACGTTCTGCCTGCTCCAGCACCTGAGATCACAATTCCTGAGTTGCCTGAGTCACTTACTTGTGAAGAAGCAGCAGCGTTCATGGCACCAGATGCTAGCTTTAGCAATGGACCGATCGATGAAGTTTGCTTGATCGAAGGAACTACTCCGGGTGTAGTGATGAACGACTTTACAGAATGTGGAGGAGAGATCACAATTACATGGACAACTGGTACAGGCTGTGATAATAACAGTATAGTTGAGACAGCGACGATCGAGGTGACGCCAGCGGCTGAGCCTATTATCGAACTACCAACTGTACCTGGATCACTTACATGTGATGAGGCTGCAGCATTCATTGCACCAAGTGCTACTTTCTCTAATGGAGAGACAGGTGCTTGCGCGATAGAAGGTGTAGTAGATGGAGAACTTACGCCAGACTTTACGATCTGTGGAGGTACTCTTACAGTTACATGGACAGTTGAGCCAGAAGGTAACTGCGAGAGACCTGCAGTTACAGAGGTAACAGTTATAGAAGTACTTCCTGCTCCACAACCGGAGATAGTACTTCCTGTTTTACCTGATGCACTTACTTGTGAAGAAGCAGCTGCATTTGTAGCTCCTGATGCACCATTTAGTAACAATGCAACTTCTGAAGATTGCTTGATAGCAGGTTCAGCTCCTGGAATAGTAGAGAATGATTTCACTCAGTGTGGTGGAGAGATTACTATTACATGGACTGCGCCTACAGGTTGTGATAATGCGAGCGTAATCAGTGAGATTACGATCCCAGTTACACCTGCAGCAGAGCCAACTATCGAGATACCGACATTACCAACAGAGTTGACATGTGATGAGGCAGCAGCCTATGTAGCACCAGATGCATCATTTAGCAATGGTGAGACAGGTACATGTATGATCAGTGGTACAGTAGAAGGAGTAAGGTCAGATGACTTTACGATCTGTGGCGGAACGATCACAATCACATATACAGTAGATCCAGGAGACAACTGTGATAGAGGACCAGTAGTAGCTAGTCAAGACATACTAGTCTTGCCAGCACCTAATCCAACTATCGAAGTACCTAATCTAC
>CAYYBR010000108.1:0-13545 GCA_964470035.1 uncultured Saprospiraceae bacterium | reverse complement strand
GATATCCTATGTCTTCAAATCTAAACATCTATGGTATCGTTCTGAATACTGTCATGCGAAGCAACACTTCTAGGAAAAATACGATCATCGCAAATATCAAAAATGGACGGAACTCCTCACTATATCTCTTAAATGTAGTGACATTAATCTCCGTCTTTTCTAAAGCATCAATCTCTGTATATATAGCCTGAAGACTCTCCTCATCTATGGCTCTATAATATTTTCCTCCCGTATCATCGGCTATAGTTCGAAGCAGTTCTTCATCTATATTAACGTTGACCATACGATATAGATATTCTCCATTTCCACGTCTCTGTTGTGGCATGAGGGCACGACCTCGAGTACCCACACCGATAGTATACACTTTGGTGCCAAGCTCTTTGGCTATCTCCACAGATGTCATGGGCTTGATGTAACCACTGTTATTCACACCATCGGTAAGAAGTATAACCACTTTGCTTTTTGCTTCGCTATCCTTCATCCTGTTGACAGCACTGGCAAGACCCATACCTATGGCAGTTCCATCCTCGAGGATACCGCACTGTAGTCCATCCAAAAAGTCCTTCACGACTCTATGGTCGGTTGTTAGTGGGCACTGCGTATAACTTTCTGCCGCAAATACAACCAAGCCTATGCGATCATACGTTCGCTTATCCACGAATGACTTAGCTACAGCCTTACTCACGCTTAGTCTATCGGGCTTAAAATCTTGAGCGAGCATACTACTACTTACATCCATAGCTATGACGATATCGATACCGTCAGCTTTAACTTCTTCTTCTGTTAAGGTCAACTGGGGTCGAGCTAACCCAAAGATCAAAGAACCCACCGCAAGAAGACTGAGTATCGGCAAGTATGGATAAAGTACACTTCTAATCGACCTTAGATCTTTGATTGGATCGGTCGACGATACGCGCATGTAGACTTGTTGCTTTCGGATCTTATATAAGTGCCAAAAAACAAGGAGTGGAAGCAGTAACAAAGCATATAGCCACCACGGATTTACGAATTCTATATTTCCTAACCACTCACTCATTCTTCTTCATCTGAATTAGAGACTATGGATTCATCCAGTTTTGTGGCATGTACAAATCCTTCTGCTTCATTTAAGAAGGAGATATGTACTTCTTCATCTGGTTGCGCTTTCGCAAATTTTACAAGGTCCGCTACTTGCAATATCCTCTGTAGTGAAGACTGATGTGCTGGATCTGTCAACGTTGTTTTCAACTGGCTGATGATCTCTGAAGTAGTCGACTCTAAGGCAGCTATGCTATATCTACCTTCTAAATATTCTCTGATAATATAGGTAAGCTCACTTTGGTACCGCTTTACTTCTCCTTTCTGCCAGAGTTTTTCATCTGCTAGCTGAGTTAGCTTTTCCAGAGCTACAACATGTGGCGGTAAAATGATCTTTTCTTCTTCCTGTTCATCTGTTGGTATAGCTTTTCTCACTGACCAATACTTAGTTACTAGCAAGTAAATCAACCCTCCCAACAAGACAATCCCCAAGATGATAAAGTATATGAGGTAGTCCGACAGGTTTGTAGGCTCAGTGATAATGGTCTTGATCGGTGCTATCTGCAAAGAGTCTGTCTCAGCAGAAGTTCCTTTAGGTGGGATGACATATGTTGTCATCTGATTCTCAGTATTCCAGACTTCTACTTCCCCATTATGTTGATAGGCGATAGCTGGGGTCAAAAAGACATTGGCTCCTGGATCCCACAAGCGAAATCTGAATTGTTGTTCGTATAGCGTGCTACTCCCTACTTGTTGAGTAGTCCAAACGGACTCCTCGAGATTGTACGCACCATCACCATCTTCGTCATTCCACCCTGCGCGATCTACTACTTCAAAATCTGCTATTCTCGGTATAGTATCTCCACCAGTCTGAGCAACAGCGTTGATCGTCTGTAGAGAACTATAAACACTATCTAGGAAATATCCAAGTGCTCCGACTACTCCCACACCTGGATCGGCATTAACAGTCACTTGCATCGTAACTGTATCTCCTATGACTATAGAGTCTTTATCGAGTGCTGCTAAGACTTCGATCTGCGCCTGAAGTCCGAAGGCACTAGATAACAACAGCATCGCCAACCAACATTTCTTCATCGGCGACTTCGATTTTTAAAGAAGGCCATTAGGCTTTTTACATAATCTTCCTTCGTGTTGATCGATAGTATAGAAGCGCCACTACGCTGAAATGAATGATGAAAATATGAAGTACGCTGATCAAAATAATCAGCATATGTATCTCTAACTTTTCTTGATGAAGTATCGACCATACGCTGTACACCTGTCTCAGCATCCGTTACTTTTATCAGTCCTACATTAGGTAATCTCGCTTCTAGATCATCATATACTCTTACTCCTATCAAGTCATGTTTTCTTGAAGCAATCTTCAGCACAGGGTCATATCCTTCATCCATAAAGTCTGATAAGACAAAGGCGATACTTCTCTTTTTAACTACACTATTAAGGTACTTCAGTGCCTCTCCGATATTAGTCCCCTGATGATCAGGCTCGTAATAAATCAACTCTCTGATAATCCTTAGGATGTGATTACGTCCTTTCTTAGGTGGGATATATTTCTCGACCTTATCAGTAAATAAGATCGCTCCCACCTTATCATGATTTGTGAGCGCCGAAAATGCCAGCGTAGCACATATCTCAGTATTGATCTCGCTTTTGAATTGTTCTGACGTTCCAAAAAATGATGACCTACTCATGTCTATCACAAATACTACAGTTAGCTCTCGTTCTTCTTCATAGACTTTGACATGGGGCTCATTAGATCTGGCAGTGACATTCCAATCTATGTCCCTTATGTCATCGCCGTACTGATAATCCCGCACTTCGCTGAACGACATACCTCTTCCTTTAAAGGTACTACTGTACTCACCTGAAAAAAGATGCTTACTTAGCTCTTTGGTCTTAATCTCTATCTTTCGGACCTTCTTTAATATCTCAGCTGTACTCTTTTTAGCCATGCTCAAGAACATTTTTGATAAACTGAGATAAAGTCTTATCCTCTATGAATGAATCTATTTCATCATAAGGCACATATATGCTCCTCCTTCCATAGATAAAATGGAAATCGGTAAAGAACACCATAGCCGTAGGCGTAAGTCCAAAGTGAGAAAAAGGCTGACCTTTAAGAATCTGTCTTACCTCTCCTTTCTCCTTGTTTACGACCTCCTTTTTTTGATTCTCGATAAGACTTTTTAGGAAGTATGAGAAGTTAAAATCATCTTTCCATATCTCCCTTAACTTGACAAAGCGCTTCTTATTTCTATCATAGGTATATGGATAAGTAGTAGATCTTGACGTCAGGGGGTCTTGTATATGTAGAAAACCACTTATGAACTCTGGACTAAGTAGCGAGATGACAAAATCACCATAAGATTTGTACTTAAATCTATGCTCGGGTTGGAGGTCAGAAAGGTCTATCTCGAATGTACTTTTGAACTTACTCAACTCGTGTTCTAGTGCAGTAGCAAGGTGATCGTCAAATGCTTTTTGCCCTATCATGGGTGCTGGATAACTATGATAGAAGTGATATCCTTCGTCCAAAGCATAACCTATCGTTATATCTTCAGACCAGTGATAAAGCTGGCTTCCGATGCTCACTACCCTATCAGCTAGAGATAGTGTCATCATTTCATCTCCGTAAGTAACCTGACATGCATAGTTAGCGGTAGGGCACGCATAGGATAACCATCGTAAGTTCTTGTCTTGCAGTTTGGGCAAGAATATTTCACGTGTATCAGGCCTAACGAAGATCTGATCATAAGTCTCTCCAGACTTGGTGCTATATACCTTGATTTTATCCAGGTGCTTCGTGTTACTGACAGAAGTTATCCCATAGCTCATGCTATGATCATAGTTATGCCACCTGAGGTTATATTGATTATCAACTAGTGCTCCTGAGATGGAGCCAACGACTCTTGCCGATTCATCAAACTCATATAACACAAAAGAAGAATCTGAGCACTCACCTTCGAGCTCTATCTTCTTTTCTCCGACTTGCATATGACCAAGGCACTCTTCTTGTTCATTGTGATGCACACCGACGGGAAGTACACCTTCTAAAAACCCAAAGACGGCAAATCCTTCTGATTGGCTACTCAGCATCATCGATATACAGCTGCACAGAATAAAAAATGGCATTCTAGATGAGCACATGTATACTAGCTTAAGGAACTTCTACTCTGTTAAGAATCTCTGTGATAATCGCTTCTTGATTGATATCCTCAGCTTCTGCCTCATAAGTGATACCAAGTCGATGTCTCATCACATCATGACATATCGCGCGTACATCATCTGGGATGACATAACCTCGACGCTGTAAGAACGCATATGCTCGCGAAGCAAGAGCTAGATTAATACTTGCCCTTGGAGAGCCACCATAAGAGATAAGGCCTTCTAAAGATGCTAATCCGTATGCTTTCGGATCACGAGAAGCAAAAACTATATCGATGATATACTTCTCTACTTTTTCATCCATATAGATATTCCTGACAAGCTTTCTGGCTTTGATGATCTGTTCTTTAGACACAACTGCTTGTACAGGCTGAGAGATAGATCCAGAGATGTTTCTTCTGATGATCTCGAGTTCCTCTTCTTTGGTCGGATACCCAATATCAACCTTGAGCATAAATCTATCCGTTTGTGCTTCTGGAAGTGGGTATGTGCCTTCTTGTTCTATAGGGTTTTGAGTGGCAAGTACTAGGAATGGTTCGTCTAACTTGAAAGTCTCTTTACCTATAGTTACCTGCCTTTCCTGCATCGACTCCAAGAGGGCACTTTGGACCTTGGCAGGTGCTCGATTTACCTCATCGGCTAGTATGAAATTAGAGAAGATAGGGCCCTTTCTAACAGAAAACTCATTGGTTTTTTGATTGTAGATCATCGTCCCTAGTATATCTGCAGGGAGTAGATCTGGGGTAAACTGTATCCGGTTAAAAGAAGCATTGACGATAGACGAAAGAGTTTTGATTGCCAGCGTCTTGGCCAATCCCGGGAGGCCTTCTAACAGAACGTGACCGTCAGAAAGTAGTCCGAGGAGGAGCCGCTCCATCATATTATTTTGACCGACGATGACCTTCCCAGCCTCTTGTCTTATATCATCAATGAATCCACTATCAATCTGTATTTGTTGATTCAGTGCTTCTATGTCAACTGATGCTTGCATATGATATATATGATTTAAAACTATTTTTTTGATCCATAACCATCTTATGAGATGAGGATATACCATCACTATATGATGGCTCATGATATCCTCAGAGGAAAACGAAGATAAGGATACTATCTGTTGTTATCATTGGAGTTAAGTATAGGTTTAACAGTTCGTTTAATGTTTATCGCTGTACTGTCGGTTGGTACATAATCTGGTCTTTCTGGCACAGGAGGTCTGTACTGATTTTCCTTGAGGGGATTGAGTCTCATTTGGCGGATGATAGAGTCGGCGATAGCTTCGGCCCTCCACAAGGCTTCCTTTTTACATACCTCTGCCCTTTCTGTTTGTAAGATCTCCGCTTTTCGCAAATATTCTTCCTTTACGAGTACATCACGCTCTTCATCAGTTGGAGCACAACTGATGGATAGAACCGAGAGGATCAGAGCAACTTTGATATGGGTGATTCTCATTCTCCAGTGATAGCTTTGATTTTTTTTCTTTCAAGTGTTACCAGTGAGTCAACCATGGCTTGGGTCACAAGACTATCTCGAGCTGCACATATACTATCCATACGCTTTATAATCCGATTGCGCTTATGAGCGAACATGGTATCGGCTGAGTACTGGATATCTGCGGGAAGGATATTAGCTTTATTACTTGTATCAACACATGAGAGCATGAAAAAGGCTATCCAGCATAACGATATGATAATCATAGGATACTTCATCTCCTCTTTTTAGCTGAGGTCTATCGTCTTCTTGCGAAGCTCAAAGTTTTGACCTAGATAAACCCTCCTTACCATCTCATCTTCCGCTAACTCTTCAGCACTTCCATCTCTTAGGATTTTTCCTTCAAACATAAGATATGCTCGATCTATGATACTCAGTGTCTCTTGTACATTATGGTCCGTGATAAGGATACCTATATTTTTCATCTTCAAGCGAGCGACAATCCTCTGTATATCTTCAACTGCGATAGGATCAATACCAGCGAAAGGCTCATCCAACAAGATAAAATTTGGGTCCGATGCAAGTGCTCGAGCGATCTCGGTTCTTCTTCTCTCACCTCCTGATAAAGAGTTGCCTAAGTTTTTTCTAACCCTGTTAAGGCCAAATTCTTCGAGCAATGTTTCCATTTTACTTTTTTGCTCATCAGATGAAAGACTAGTCATCTCAAGCACCGCTTTAAGATTATCCTCGACCGTGAGCTTCCTGAATACGGATGCTTCCTGAGGCAGATATCCTATGCCCAGACGTGCTCGTTTGTACATAGCCAACTGAGTGATATCTTGATCATCTAGATACACCTTCCCCCGATCGGGCTGAACAAAGCCAACGGTCATATAGAAAGTAGTAGTCTTTCCTGCTCCATTAGGCCCTAGGAGTCCAACTATCTCACCCTGTGAAACTTGCACAGAAACTTCCTGGACAACTTCTCGGCCGCTATATGATTTTACAAGATTGTCAGTACGAAGTATCACTTGCTAATTTTCATCTTGTTCTTCTACCTGCGAAGTTTCTAATTTAACTTCTTTTAGAGGCAGTCTCTTTATATCTATATTTTCTTCATGTACCCAGTTGGCACGAAGATCAGGTAAAGTTATGGTGTATTTTTCTTCCGACTGTCTATGTTCAAGATAACTGCCAGGATCCCATATCCCATTAGGAATGATATCAAAGACCACTTCAAGTTCATAAACTGCAGGCTCAAGCTTTTCAAAAGAAAGATTGTCTTGTGATGACGCAGTGTTCCATATCAAGGTTTTTAATCTCTTATCACCTTTGATAAGTGTGATAGCATACTGTATTGAGTCAGTATCTATCAGCATCACTTCTATGGATCCAAAATCCGTCTCCTGAGCAACAAAGAAGTTTCTTGAAATTGTATCGTGAGTCTTTCCAAAGAAGTCTGTTATTGCTCCTGGATATAGCTCCATGATAAATTCTGCATCGCCTTCCCACGGAGTATCTATGATCACTTCATCTGGAGCATCTTCAGAGATTGAGATATTTGGCTTGACCGATATGGCATTGAGAGTATCGACGATGGAGATAAAAGAGGTGTCCACACTTCTGATCGGACGGTCAAAAGTGATCACAAGTGGAAGTGCGGGATGTAGACCGACATTAGGGCTAGATGAGAGCGATCTTATTCTGACATTTTCAAGCGTGTCAGTGGTCCGTGTATTTACCCTAAGCGACACGGTGTCCAGCATACTATTGCGAAGCACTTCATATCGTAGACTACGACGAGAACTAGGTAGATACCACAGATATAAGATAGTCGAACCTTCATCATAAGTTATAACATGCTCGACACTATCTAATACTCTAATCTCATCTCCTTGAACAGGCCCAAGAAACTCTAGTTTTGCTTTTCCTTGCTCATCTACTTCATAGCTTCTATAACTAGAAGGTCCTGTTTCTTTGAATATCTGGAGATCTATACCTGACTTTAAGGTATCGTCAAGTATAATCAGGCTATCTATATAGCCTATGTATTCGGATTGACTGTCGAAAAAGAAATCAAGGTTATTATCTAAAAGAGCCACTACCTTAAAAGTATCAGGTCGCAGATTATTGATTCTGTAAGTGCCTCCTTCATCGGTCGTCGCAAAGTAAAATGGCTTTTCCTGATAGACTATAGAGTCTTGATGGTCTATATAGAGAAAGACGAACGCATCTTTTACAGGTTCACTCGTCTCAGCGTCGATGACGGTCCCAGTCATACTTAATGAATCGATGTAATCTCCTGTAGAAAAGACATAAGTGAAGTTGAGCAGCTCGTTAGACTCGTTATAGTCGGTTATAGACTTACCAAAGTTGACTATATAAGTTACATCTTCTTTGAGGTCTTCTTTCTCGTCAAAAGCTATCTTCAGTTTCTTCAGACGACTAGCGATCTTCGGAGGATAAGTGAGTGGAGGACTGATGACTATCTGACTAGCTCCATCTTTTAGGTTGATGTATTCATCAAAGATGAGTTCTATATCAGTCTTAACGAAGTTGGTTTCATAGTTTGGAGAACTTTCTTCCACGATGAGCTGAGGAGGCATCTCATCTTTCGGACCACCTGTCAGCGATATCTGATTACCACACGACATATATCCTAGTGAGGTAATTATACATATTGCAAGTATCAGTCGGAACTCAGTCATTCACCAGATCGATCTATATACCTCGGCTTCGAGGATGAAATTTTACGATTGTGTCTCGAAGATACTCTGTATCTAGATGTGTATATATTTCTGTTGTAGTTATCGACTCATGACCAAGCATGTCTTGAACGGCCTTTAGATCCGCTCCACCTTCTACTAGATGGGTTGCAAAAGAATGTCGAAAGGTATGGGGACTTACTTTCTTATCGATACCTGCCTTTTGGACAGATTCTCTTACAATCATAAAGATCATCACGCGAGTCAGTTTTTTTCCTCTTCGATTAAGAAAGATAAAATCTTCATGACCGGCTCCGATAGTTTTCAGTTTTGATCGATCGTGTTTAGCATAATAGTC
Organism: uncultured Saprospiraceae bacterium; assembly: GCA_964470035.1. Taxonomy (GTDB): domain Bacteria; phylum Bacteroidota; class Bacteroidia; order Chitinophagales; family Saprospiraceae; genus JAJRXG01. The sequence goes on along the minus strand of CAYYBR010000108.1, from coordinate 4,851 downwards.
GATGTACTTGATGGCCGTATCTCCTATAGGTATGATGCGCTCTTTGTCATTCTTACCGATGACTCTCACCACACCGAGGTCAGGAAAATACTGGCTCAAGCGGAGTGTAACTAATTCGGACACACGAAGTCCACACGCATACAGTGTCTCAAGGATTGCTCTATTGCGATGTCCCTGTGGGTGACTCAGGTCTATGGATTCTATAGCGTCTGCTATCTCTTGTTGAGATAGTACATCGGGAATTTTTCGTCTAAGTCTTGGGCCTTCTAACAGGTCTGAGGGATCATCCTGGATCAGATTTTCCATCACCATGTACTTATAGAATGCTCTGATACCACTTATGATACGGGCTTGACTCTTAGGACCTAAACCAAGCTGATTAATCCATACTACAAAGGTGGCTAGATCCTTATACGCGATGTCGGTAGCCCCTTTATCATTTCCTTCTTCACTGGCCCACGCTGATAACTTTGTGACATCAGCTATGTAGGCTTCTAGCGTATTAGAAGAAAGTCCTTTCTCCAACATGAGATAGGACTTAAACCCTGATATGTACATCTTCCATGACACGGGTGTATAACCCCGTAATCCGCTGATGTATTATATAGCTTTTGATTCTTGTAACTGTAGACCTTCTGCGGTCATCACCCATTTTTGGGAGCTATCGTAACTATTTCTTCGTAGCTGACTCTTATTGAATATTCTTGAGCCTTGGTTAAAGGTGATAGTAGTGCCTAGTGGTACTGCAACTTCATACTCAAATTCTTGCCCTCGAAACTTTCTATTCTTCGATATCGTGTAGAAATCGTCGAGCGAGATTTGGTTCTTACTTACTTCTATCCTATGGTTTGGAGAGGCCATATTTTCAACAGCAGATCGATAGTTAGTTCCTCTAGAACAGGTGGTCTGAGTGACAGTTACTTTGCTTTCATCTGCAACTGCAAAAGCTAGCTTCACCCCATCGCGGTTAAACATCTTGCCTTTGCTTAAAAATGTATCATCCATCTGGAGTGCCATATCTCTAGGTGCTCTAAAACGAGAAACCTCTATATGTAGATTCTGACCTTCTTCAAGATTGGCTTCTGATATTTGTTTTGATATCGATGTCCCATAACTAAAGTTACTAGCAGTAAAAAGAGCTGTCCCCAGAAAGATAACCGTTGTGACTATCCAGATACCAGCCATAGGGTATCTATAAGTGTGGATTTTACGATGCTTCCATATGAGCTTTGAGGCAAATAAGATCAGTAAGACAAATGGAATGATGACAAAAGATATAAGCCCTGTATAATATCCTACATATCCAGTGATCATAGGATCTGGTGCTATTAAGTTCACGTAAGGTAAGGTGAAGTGAGAACCGATTAGTAAGCTAAGAAGACCAATAGCCATAGCCCCGACTATAATCAGGGCTATGACTTTTACAAATCTACTTACTAAATATACTACTCCTTGAAATACAGTCTTAATGATCTGGATAGCCCATCTGACGGGTGCTAAAATCCAGGATACAGTGGATGTATCAGTAAGACCTATACTTTTTTTTTTGAACCAAAGTCCTTCGTCATCTCAGATATGGTATCTGCTAGCTGGTTCATCTCTTCTTCTACTTTCCTAGCAATGTTGCTGACGTCTATTTTCTCTCCTCTCATAGAAAGCTTGTCACCTGAAGTTTTCGCTTCTGGTATGGCGATCCAAAGCACGAAGTATAATATCAACCCAAATCCCATAAAAACGCCCAGAGCAAATGCTATCCTCACCCATACAGGATCTTGGATGCCGAAGTAGGCCGCTAATCCTGCGCATACACCTCCTATGATTTGCTCTTCTGGGTCTCTAAAAAGTCTTTTACCCGTCTTCCAATCCGCAGTCTTTTGATGAGACTCTTCCTGCGCTGAAGACTTCTTTTCTTCCTGATGCACATGTTCCTCGCTAGCTCCAAACTCTTCAGGTGTACCCATCACAGAGATGACATTTTCTACCTCCTTCATCGAAATAATAGGTCGACCCTTCAAGTCTTCTGTAAGTAGCTCTGCTATACGACTTTCTATATCTGAGACTATCTCTTCATATCCCTCTGAAGATGAAAAATGTCCGGATATCGTCTTTAGATATTTGTCCAACTTTTGAAAAGCATCCTCATCTATGGTGAAAGGATAACCTCCTAGATTGATGTTGAATATTTTATTCATGGCTAAAGCTTATAGACTTAGTTAGTAGATTGTTTTGTTGTACTTGCAGTTTTAGTTTTAGCACTGGATCTTGATCTAGTGCTCGTCTTTGTTTTCTTTACATTGGTTTTGGAAGCAGTTGTTAGACTTACCGCACTATGTAAATGATCCCACGTTGTCTTCAAGTCTTCCAAGAAGATCTCTCCACTATCGGTTAGGCTGTAGTATTTTCTCGGTGGCCCTGCTTTTGACTCTTTCCACGCATAACTGAGTAAATCTGCATTCTTCAGCCTTGATAGTAATGGATACATCGTACCCTCTACTACTATCAGCTTAGCTTCTTTAAGCTTATTAAGAATATCAGATGGATAGGCCTCTTGCTGCGAGATGATAGATAAGACACAGAGCTCAAGGATACCCTTTCTCATCTGTGCCTTTGTATTCTCGATCTTCATGCTGATCTCATTTGATAACTCAAAGATAAGAAATGATATAGTACCTTGCAATACATAGTAGCTTATATCGTCATGGTACTATATGAATGAGTTAAGCTTATCGACAAACTATCTCAATTCACCCACTAATCAACCGAACGATGTATAAAAGGGCTGCTTTACAAGATCAATAGCACTAGGGCTATCATGAAATACGATGATATCACTGTCTTTTCTTGATTGTAGTCTTCTACTGATATCTGATTCGCTTGCCTGCATGTCGAAGTCTCCAGGCATCAGTGACCACATATACAAATCACAACTCCCTCGTAAGCGCTGGTATTGGCTAAGTGTCATGCGCCCATAAGGAGGTCGATAACTTCGGCACTCTAGGATGTCTAGACTACGCTTTACATGATCTACATATCTAGATGTACCCTCTTTCCATCCATCAAAATGTTGCATACCATGGCTAGCTACTAGGTGACCTTCACTTTTGATATCATCAACTATAGAAGGGTAAGATTTCGCCAGAGAAGCCAATAGAAAAAAAGTAGCTTTCTGCTTTGTATCATTGAGAAGCTCCAGCCATCTATGCGTACTCAAGGGGTTGGGGCCATCGTCGATTGTGACATGGAGATAATCGTAGTGCTTCATGGCATTATCACGAGACCATATCGCTGAAGGATATACCCCACGAACCAATCTAGGAACTCTGACAAAGTACTTACGCATAGATATTTGGCAAATATTTACGAAAGTGAGATGACAAAGTAACTAGATATGTGCGCCTATAGATGGACTATCATACTTTTGTCGCTTAATCGTGAATACAGCAAATGCAAGAAAGTAAGATCAGAGTACGATTTGCTCCAAGTCCGACAGGGCCACTGCATATCGGAGGAGTAAGAACTGCACTATATAATTATCTCTTTGCTAAGAAGCATGGAGGTACATTTATCTTACGCATAGAAGATACCGATCAGACCAGATATGTAGAAGGGGCTGAAGAGTATATCAAATCTTCGCTCGAGTGGCTTGGGTTATCTCCTCAAGAAGGCCCCGATCAAGGTGGGCCTGTAGAGCCGTATCGGCAATCCGAAAGAAAGGACCTATATAGCAAGCATGTCCTAGATCTTATCGCTAACGGAAAAGCGTATTACGCTTTTGACACTCCCGAAGAACTTGATGAGATGAGATCACGTGAGCAAGCCGCCGGAGTGCACACTCCTAAGTATGACCATAGCGTAAGGCTTAGAATGAAAAATAGTCTAACATTGACTCCAGAAGAAGTAAGGTCACTTCTCGATGCGGATACTCCATATACCGTAAGACTCAAGGTGCCTACAGATGAGAAGGTGACATTCTCGGATACCATCAGAGAGGAAGTCTCTTTCGATACTAATGAGCTCGATGACAAGGTCTTAATGAAGGCGGATGGTCTTCCGACATATCACCTCGCTAATGTGGTCGATGATCATACGATGGCCATCTCACATGTGATCCGTGGTGAAGAGTGGTTATCGAGTACAGCTCATCACGTCTTACTCTATCGCGCTTTTGGTTGGGAAGAAAGTATGCCAGTATTTGCACACCTTCCTTTGATCCTCAAACCATCTGGCAAGGGTAAGCTAAGTAAAAGAGACGGGGCAAAGTTTGGCTTTCCTGTGTTTCCATTGAATTGGGAAGATCCAAAGGAAGGAGCTCTTTATAAGGGCTTCAAAGAAGATGGTTTTTTACCTGCATCTACTCTTAACTTCTTGTCACTTCTTGGATGGAATCCTGGTACCGATGAGGAGATTTTTAGCTTGGAGGATCTCTGTAAAGTTTTTGATCTCGACAAGATCAACAAAAGTGGAGCTCAGTTTAATTATGATAAAGCGAAGTGGTTCAATGAAGAATATATCAAAGCAGCAACCCCTGAAGCTATAGCTCAACTCATATCTTCCGACTTTCCAGGTGTCGAACCAAGCTTCCTACACAAGGTGATCAAGCTTCTTCAGCCAAGGGTGACACTGCTCGGTGATTTCAAGTCGCAGTCGGGATACTTCTTTACGGCTCCAGCTGCATTAGATACCAAGGCGCTGAAGAAAAAGTATAAGCCAGAAAATGAAGCTCACTTTCAGCAGATACACGATCTACTAACTGACACCAGTCCAACAGCAGAGGAACTATCCCAACGCATCAAATCCTATATCACAGATGAGGGTGCAAAGTTTGGAGAAATCTTTACAGTACTTAGAGTC
>CAYYBR010000107.1:0-13681 GCA_964470035.1 uncultured Saprospiraceae bacterium | reverse complement strand
TATCAAATCTTAATTCATTAGTATATATCGCCCCACCTAGCGTACTCAGTCTTCTTCTTACGAAAGTAGAATCAGTGATAGGACCTAACTCTTCTCCTGAAAGTGTTTCTGATGTCGCTCCTTCTATTTCTGACCAGCCTGTATCTGTCCCTTGCTTGTACTCCCATTTGTATTCAGGAGTTCCAATAGAAGTCTGAGCGGCAACATCAGTAATGATAGGTGTATTGATGACACACCCTTCTGGCACGAGAGTAGCGTCATGAGTGATAGAACCAGGTTCATATGTTTCTGGTGTCGCAATCGTCACTTTAAAATCTCCTGTATGAGCGGGATCGGCACTTTCTCCTTCAATCACTAAGAAGTATTCGTCGGCAGGTAAGAAATCAAAGGACAAAACCGTCTTTCCTATGCCATCATTGGTTTCGCTATTCCTATATCCCCATTGGGTACCTCGACCTCCATTATCGGAGCTTTTTCTAAACACATAAAGGCGGGTGTCAAAGTTAGTTTCTGGAAAGTCTAGGGATATAATGATGTAAGAATCTTCTGTAGTTTCAAATGAATAAGTTACATCTGGACTTGGAGTAAGCTGATCGCGGTCTAGGATGAGACCATCAAACCACCAGTTTTGATAGCCCATATATGATGGTGCTCCTTCTGGTGCAATTCTGTTTCCATTTTCATGAACCCGATATTGATTGGGTCCTATTGTTCCAAATGTGAGCGGGCCTCTTGCGCCGTCAATCGCAGCAAAGTTTTCCCCTCTGGTATATTTCCATGCTTTTTGCATGCGGATGCGTGCGGTGTCATTGATCGTATACCACTGCTCATCATATACGCCCATGGGGCCTTCCATGGTATTAATCTTAGTACAAGCTGCTTCTTTGTTGAAGTCGCAGCTGGGGTCATAAAGAAATTCATCGCCACATTCATGATCCCAAGCCATCATTGTCACGTCCATGATAGTCGTGGAAGTAGTTGTGTTGACAACTTCTTTTATAGTCCCTTGATTAAAATTATCGAATGGTGGCATTCCACCCGCGTTATATACCGTAAGAACATCTGCACCAGCCCCAGTTAATGTGTCAAAGAGACAATTGGGAGTCACAGGATCGGTGGCACGAACTCCTTCTATCAGGAAGACAGGTCGATTAGCTTCGCCAACTCCATTGTGATCATGGCCATAGCTAAATCCATTCGTTCTTATGAAGTTTCTATAGCTGTTAGCATTAGTAGGTCCCGCTTGCGCAAATATTTCGATTGTGCAGAATAAAGTAACTGTGACAAAAAGTAGATGCTTAATCATGATGAGTAAGTTGAAAGATGAAGTAATTGGAGTTCGAAACCGCGACGGATCATCTCGGCAGCATTGCGTGCTCGTAGCTTCTGCTTAAGAGCTTTGCGATGATCATTCACAGTATGAGAACTGAGATAAAGTTGAGAGGCAATCTCCGTAGAAGAGAGTCCATTAGAAAGTAACTCAAGTACTTCCTGCTCGCGAGGTGATACTCTGTCAGTATCTAGAAGTAGTGCGGTCGCATACATGGTTGGATACATTTGATTAATAATGACCGCAAGATGAATCAAGGTGGTAGCCGAAGAAGAATTTTTGATGTGGACAAAAGGTGGACATAGGTGATTTTGTGGGCTTTTACCCACAAATCATTTAGCCGATTTGTTGATTAGTTGCTTTCAAATGGTCTCAAATCAGAAGAACTATGCTTAGTTTGATCTAACAAGAATGTTCAATGGGGTGTCCTTGGGCAACCATAATCACCCAAAACTCTAACTAATGACTTGATTCAATATATAGACTCCCCTAAGCTTGATTTATTCCTTTGAAGATCAATCCGTAAATTCACTGGCAATCTATTAGAAGAGAAAAAACCTTAGCATGATCCAGCACCTACTCCCTTTGATATTCCTCCTGACTTTTAGTTCATCCCATACAGATGTAGAGATCATTACAACATTAGTAGACAAGGACATGGATTACCTATCTGACTTTTACAAAGACCGTCACAAGCATGCCGAGATTTCACTAGAGGAGAAGGAAACATCCAAAGCACTTGCAGATGCTATGAGAGAAGTTGGATATACAGTGACAGAAGGTGTTGGAGGGTATGGCATAGTAGCCATGATGAAAAATGGTAATGGTCCACAAATACTTTATCGAACAGATATGGATGCCCTGCCGATGCAGGAAAAGACGGGAGTAGATTATGCTAGTCAACTCACTACAAAATGGAACGGAGAAGAGGTCGGCACCATGCATTCTTGTGGACATGACATGCACATGACTACTTGGCTAGGCACGGCAAGAGCTTTGGCAGCTATGAAGGACAAGTGGTCAGGAACGTTGATGTTCATTGGCCAGCCAGCAGAAGAGATAGGTGAAGGAGCAAAAATGATGCTCGACGATGGATTATACGATCGCTTTGGCGTCCCTGATTACGGGCTAGGTCTTCATTGTAATGCCAGCTTGCCGATCGGTCAAATCGCCACAACAGAGGGATATATCATGGCTAACACGGAGCTTATAGACATCAAGATTAAAGGTGTAGGAGCACATGGGGCGTCTCCACATCAATCTATAGATCCGATAATAGTGGCAAGCATGATCATCATGGAGATCCAGACCATAGTCAGTCGCAACATAAAACCGATCGATGATGCAGTGGTTACTGTTGGCGCCATCAAGGGTGGCACTAAGCACAACATCATTCCTGACGAAGTAACTCTCCAACTCACCGTTCGGACCTATAAGGAAGAAGTGAGATTACTCATACATAAACGACTTAGAGAAATCAGTCGCGGCATAGCCATCGCCGCAGGTCTCACAGAAGACCTTATGCCGGAGGTCATCATACCAGAAAACTATGTACCATCTAACTATAACGATCCAGCTCTAACGAATCAATTCATGACTTCCGCAGCCAAAGCCATCGGAGAGGATAACACCATCTACACCGAGCCGACCATGGGTGGAGAAGATTTTGCCTGGTATGGTAGAACAGAACATGATGTACCTACTATGATGTATTGGTTAGGTACAGTACCTCCTGAGAAATTAGAGAAAGGACAGAATCCAGGCCTACATTCACCTTTTTATTATCCAGTAGTTGAAGAATCAATCCGTACAGGAGTTACTGTGAGCACGCAGGCCATATTGGATCTGATGAAATAGATGATAGTTCTTCCCTAGCTTCTATTCATAATAGTAGCACACTAGCTTAGATTCTATCATAGCCGGCTAATCTGAGTATTTACTATCTTTATCTTGCATCAAACACTGACTATCCAGAAGAGAAAGTCAGCATTAATCAACTGTAAAACCAAAATAATGAATACCTATCTCAAGGTTATTATCACCCTATCTATGTTTATGATGGGTGATTATTCTCTACAAGCTCAAGATTTCTATAACCCAGAGTGGAATGGAGTCGTATTTGATTCAAGAGATGCTACTAGTAGCGAATTGTCACAAGACAAGTTTAGAGGCTATATACAAAAGGACGCTCTCGTAGACTTAATTAGATCTGTATCAAGAAGAAACTGCGCTGGACTTAGGATATATAATATCCACTTAGCATCAGGAGATGTAAGAGTACTAGCAGCTCCAGTAGACAAGAAGGGCTTCGACATGAAAGAGATCTACTACTTGAGTGGAAGGATCGGACCTGAAGTTAAGCCAGCCAATAAACTAACCCGTAGAAGCTCGGCAGAAAGTGCTGCTAATCTAACTGCAACGCGAAAAGACAAGTTTGCTTCCTTCTTTAGCATTAATATGCTCAATGAATTATTGAATCAACCTGGCGTAGATGGATTGGCTTTCTATACCCTCCAACTTGACTTTATTCAACCAGATAGAGTCAGCAGCCTGAATACCGAAAGAAAAAATGTTAGATTTTCCCACGTTGCTTTTGGCGTTCAAGTTAAGGGTGGGCAGATAGAGAATGCACAACAACTAAGCACTCAGACTGGTAGGCTGAGTGATCTTCCATGCCCTGGTAAGTGTATTATCATTAATGCGGACAACTCAGTTGGTGTTGGCGAGAACGTTGTTAATAGAGGTACTCAAAGCAGTGGATCAGCCCCCTACTTAATTAGATGGAACTAGATCTATTTTTCTACTAAGTTTTTTATGGGTTCTTTTTATCGTTCGATCATTGTTATTTCTTGGGTCATACTATTCATCCATACTAACAGTAATGCACAGAACCATCATCTTATATTCAACCAGTTATCAGAAGAAGATGGCCTACTAGAAGCACAAGAATACTTTCTAAGTTTTGACTCTGATAATTTAACCTGGATTGGCACAGATCATGGCCTTATGTCATATGATGGCGTTAACCTTGAAAGAGTTGAACATCTTGATTCTATTAGCGACATACTGGCGCGATCTAAAATAACAAGTAAATGCTTCGAAGATCACACAAACGATTTATGGTTTTCTAACAACAATGCACTCTGCCACTTTAATAGATCTACCAATGAGATACAAGGCTTCACTCACTCAGACAGTTCTAGCAATTACAAGCTTGTAGACCTCAACAAAGATGGCGAAGTATTCTTAACATTCGAGATCAATAAAAGGCGCGCACTTTATAGCTACAATATTGGAAATGGCACCTTTGATAAAATCACCAACCTTCAAGGTTCAAAGTGTCATCTGATTTTCAATAATCAAGCACAACTTGAACAAGTCATTGAGACATCTTTACCTAGACAACCAGGATTGATATGGCAAAATGTACTCACAGGCAAATCAAAACATGTTAAGTTTTTAGAAAAAACTGATGGCAGCAAGAGAACATTTTCAAGCCGAGTAAGTGGTGTTAAATCTGATTCCAAAGGAAATTTATGGGTTGGCCTCTATAATGGAATAGGCCTTTACATACCGGGCGAAGATGATGGCACAGTCGCATTTGAAAGGTTTTCACTAATTGATGAGGATATAGGATGGGTTAAGGACATTGAAATACTTGATGAAGAACACCTACTCATAGCATGCGATGTTGGTCTTGTCCTTTTTGATCTTAACAAGAAATCTTTTACTTACAAATTCGACAATCATAAAGATAATCCATTCAGCCTCCAACTACGTGATCTTAATAATGTCCAACTAGATACACTGGGCACTATATGGGTCTCAAATACCAATCGAGAAATAGCCTTTGCAAATCTATCAAAAGCAAAGTTTGACATCATTTCTACGACTATCGGCCAAGAAATACATAGTTTATATCATCACACCGATGGTACTATATGGGCGAGTGTCGGCAGCTTAGGTGTAGTGATTTTTAAACCTAATGGTGAGACACTTTTCAATAGTAGCAGACTGATCAATACAGCAGATCCAGGAGGAGCCGCAAGGTTACCATTTCTAGATTATATTTTTCAAGATCAGCATGGTAATGTTTGGGCTTATGTTGAAAATTACTTTTTCAGATGGAATTTAGAACAAAGGGCCTTTGAACTCCGCTTTGAGTATTTCTTAGGAGTTCCCAATACAGAAGAGTCTTTTTTTAACTCTTTGACAATATCAAAAAACGGCCAAGTACTATGTGCATTTGAAGATGCTGTTTATCAAATCAAATTAGAAAAAGAAGGAGTGGATACACTCAAGGCATTCCAGAATCCAAATCTATCCAAAATAAAAACGGTCTACCAAGATTCGAATGGAAGGGTATTTATCAACGATGAACTAGGAACTTTATTCGTATTTCATTCTGCTGGTCAATTATCCTCCCCAGAGCATACAATAAAAGATATTGGTAACATAGAAGCTTTCGTGGAAAGTTATGATGGAGCTTCTCTTTGGATTGTTGGCAACGATCAACTGAGAAAGTTGAATCTCAATGCAATGAAAATATCTGATTCAGAATTCGACAATGAGAAATTTTCAAACGACGTTTACTACAATGGCACTTCTATAGGAGACGAATTAGTATTAGCAGGAAACAATGGTCTAGCTTTATTAAACACCGAGGACGGGAGCGTTCAAAAGTACGTACGAAGCGATGGACTATTATCTCCTGTGACTAAACGTCGAGCGTTTCTCAGTTCTTTAGACAACGATGAGATCTGGATCGGAACAAAATCAGGGATTCATACAATCAACGTGAATGAAACGAAGACTTTCGAACATGTCCCGCAAATTCATATATCTGAATTCATGATCAATGATGAAGCAGCCAGGTATAATCCTTCAGTCGACAATACTCTTGAATTTCCATATGCTGAAAACACGCTCTCATTTGGCTTTACGGCCCTTGACTATAGCGCACCCGGCATCAATCAATATGCGTACCAACTAGAAGGCATAGATGAACAAATAGTACAAAGTGGCACTAAAGGATTTGCACGTTATGCCAACTTGCCAGCGGGTAATTATGCCTTCAACATATGGGCTTCTAACTCCGACCTTATCTTTAATGAAGAACCATATACAGTTGATATTATTATCCAACCGCCATATTATCAAACGTGGTGGTTTATTTCCTTATGCGCACTTGCCAGCCTCCTACTCATCTATGGCGTCGTATCCTACAGAATCCAACAAAAAACAAATAAAGTGATCGCAGCAGAAAGAGATCGATCTGACCAACTATTATTAAATATTCTTCCAGAGGAAACTGCCGAAGAACTAAAAACGAAAGGCAAGGTAGAAGCTAGGCGATACGAGTCGGCCTCAGTACTTTTTGCAGACTTTGTTGGATTTACGCAGTTTGCCAAGCTTCTACCTCCAGAAAAGGTGGTAGAAACAATCGACCGATATTTCATCGAATTTGATGAGATCATTACATCTCTCGGCCTTGAGAAGATCAAGACCCTTGGAGATGGCTACATGTGTGCTAGCGGACTACCCAAAGAATCAAGTGATCACGCTATACGTCTTGTCAAGGCTGCCATAAAAATGAAAGAATATGTTCTATCCCAAAAGCAAGATGTTACTTCACCTGATTCATTCAGTATCAGGATCGGCATACACAGTGGGCCCGTTGTCTCTGGTGTCGTCGGTTCTAAGAAGTTTGCCTATGACATCTGGGGAGACACCGTAAATACAGCTGCAAGATTAGAACCTCACTCAGAGCCTGGAAAGATCAACATATCACTAGAAACATACAACTTAATCAAAGATGAATTTACATGCAGCCCGAGGACTCCACGCGATGTAAAAGGCAAAGGCATGATGAAGATGTATTTTGTAGAGGATGCCATCGGTTAAAACTATAGTGTTATTCTCAGAACCAGCTCTTCCCATCTGACTAAATCATTCGCCCGCATATCTTGTAGGGTCGTTCCGACAACTAAACATTCACTAAACTCAGCCTTCTTTACTAGTCAAACTATCGTTTTTCGTACTTTACAGCTGGAGTCTTTTGAGATAAGTCTTCGAATTAGCGAAGCCGTGATCAATTAAAGCAAAGAAGCCACACCAACCATGCCACCTGCGTTTTTTGTCCTGCACCCCAGATCGTAAAGTAACATTTATGAAAAAGCATCAACCTCAACTATCTAAGTATAAACATATCTTTTCACGAAGCTTACTTTCCTTTCTTCTTTTTGCCTTTTTCAGCGTCTCTTCTATACAAATTAAAGCTCAAGACAGCTTAGTTAACCTACTCCTAACCGATCTTCAAGACACGAGCAGGATTGATGTATTATTGGGATTATCCGAATCACTCTTATCAAGCCAAATAGATTCTTCGATAGTTTATGCTCAACAAGCACTTGACTTGGCTGAAAGCATAAATGATGTAGAGAGAAAAGCTTTCATACTTAAACAACTCGGGATTGCTTACTTCTACAAAGGAAAATTTGTCGATGTATTGGACTATTGGAAAGCGTCATTGGCAGCGTTTGAAAGCATCGATCATCCGAAGGGCGTAAGTAACCTATTAAGCAATATTGGCGCGGTCTACAATTCAACAGGAGATTACCCTAAAGCTCTGACGTATTTCCTTAACGCGTTAAGAATGGCAGAGAAACAGGATGATGGCCTCCGGAAAGCGACAGTCCTACAAAACCTAGGAGCACTCTATTCTAACAAACTTGATTTTGATATATCAAAATCATATTATGAGAAGGCATACAAGTTATGTGAAGAACTTGACTACATAGACTGTATCAGTCTGGTTAGTTTAAACTTAAGTGAAGTATATGAGCACAAGGACTCTTTAAATAAAGCAAGCCAATGGATGAACAAGGCTAAATCATTAGCCAAAGAAAATGACCTGCCTTTCTATACGGAAGCCATCATAAAATCAAGCAATCTAAAACTCAAACAAAAAAGATACGCCGAAGCTTTAACAGAAGCTAAGAGTGCCTATCAATTGGGCGTAGAAAAAAATAGTAATTCTAATTTGCAATTAGCCCTAACCGTACTCGGAAAGATCTATAACCAAACCAATCAAACCGACCTCGCCATCACTACTCTTAAAGAAAGCATCGAATTAGGAAGAGAGATCGGCTATAATAACGATCTCAAATCAGCTTATGAGGAGTTAGCGATTGCCCAAAAGAAGAATGGTGACTTCCTGCAAGCATCAGTTACTCAAGATAGTTTACTAAGAGTCAATCAAGAGATTTTCAATACCGAAAAGGAAGAAAAAGTTTCCAATCTTCAGTTAGAGTTTGATTTGGAAAAAAGGGAAAGTGAAATTGCGCTGCTAAATGCAGATAATGAAATCAAAAACCAACAAATCGCTAAAGCCAAAGTACACAGAAACCTAATCGCCGCTGTTGCTCTTTTCTTAATTGCCCTTCTCGGCGGAGTCCTCTATATGTATCGATATGCCAAGGAGACAAACAAGATCATCTCAGAAGAAAAAAGCAAATCTGACAACCTCCTAAAAAATATACTTCCACCAGAAACAGCTGAAGAGTTAAAAACAAACGGTGTGGTACAACCTTAAAAACATGAAAATATAACCGTGCTTTTTACAGACTTTGTAGCATTCACCAAGCAAGCATCCCACCACTCTCCAGAAATAATCGTTTCTTCTATTGACTATTATTTCAAAGAGTTTGATCGTATCGTCACCAAATATTCATTAGAAAAAATAAAAACGATGGGTGACGCCTATATGTGCGCAGGAGGATTACACTCTTCAGGTGTGAGCAGCATGACCATCGCCAAGAATACTATAAAAGCGGCTAAAGAGATGTTAGAATTCGTTGAAAAGACATCTGCTAATCCACCAAGAGATATTGTTCCCTTTCAGATCAGAATAGGTGTCGATAGCGGCCCTATAGTTGCCGGTGTTGTTGGGCAAACAAAATTCCAATATGACATTTGGGGTAATACAGTAAATGTTGCTTCTAGAATGGAAGCTAATTGTGAGCCCAACAAAATAAATGTCTCCGAGAACATCTACCAAGAACTAAAGGAGAGCTTAAATTTTTTCTACAGAGGTACTATAGAAGTCAAAAACAAAGGTATCATGAAAATGTACTTTTATGTATAGGCACTGACAAAGACATTTGTCTATAGCAGGCCCTAGCCCATATCTAACTTATCTAAACTTAGCAACACCTCTGACTCAGGAAATCTCAACTTTGCCTCTTTAAGATTTTTATAGAACAAGGCGTCCTGTCTCAGTTGGTAGTAGCATAAAATTTGATTGTAATCTACATCTACCTTATACCCGAAAGCTTTTGAGGAATATTCAAAATAACCAAGCGCTTCTTCATAGTAGCCTAGATCATACATCAACCCACCAAGTTCATAGGAAAGATCATAATCGTCTTTAATAATGTAATACTTACTCCAGACTTTAATAATCGTCTGCCTAAGCCTAGAACGCTGCTTAATAGAAATGGCCTTCGATAGCTTTTTAATTTTAGGAAGCAGATTGATAAAAATAGTGGAGTCATATGAGTTCAGTCTGATCAGCCCCAACAACTCTGACAGGTCTGCGGTAGATACATTTCTGTAGACCATTTTCTTTATACTATTCAGATCATCCAAATTCAACTGACTCGAATGCTTACGAAAAGTTTGTTCGAAAAGATGGTATTTATAAGGCTGCGCGATGAGCATCAAGCAACCTAGGTCTATACTTACATTCGTACTGGCATCAAACATGGACCGACCTCCATTCAGCATGCAAAATTGTGACATAGCATGAAAGTTGACCCACAACGAAAAGCTACCATGCCTGACAAAGTCTGGCCTCTTACGTGTTGATAACTCCATGATCTCTTTGTATCCCTTATCTATAGTCATCAAAACCAACCCCATCTTAGAGAGAGATGATATATTTGACAGACATTCCATCGCAATTTTGGGAAACAGAATATAAGCATCGCTGAAGGCCACGGTATACTGAGCAAGAATACTATTGAATATTTCATTTTCGAAGTAAGGCTCCTTAGCACTTGTTGTGTGAAAGGTTACTTCCATTTCTTTTATTAACTGTTGAGCGCTTTTCCCTTCTGGATCAGACTGCGAGTTGAGGGATAAAGCACAGTCAAATACCTCATCATTCTGAAAGTAGAATAATTCATTTGGTAACGAATCGAAAAAGTAATTAGCTATCGCCAAGATGGGCTGTTCGAGATCTGCACGTTCTATTTTGGTTGCAGATTTCCGTAGTACAAGCTCTTTACTCTCTTTGGCATCAAAGTATGAGATATCCAATACTCCACGATCATAGTACTGAGCTAACATCGGGTGACTACTATAGAAATCTAAATTGTCCTCTACGATATCACTAAGCACATAGCAATATTCAGTAGTACAGCCATCAGAACCTGCTATCAATTGGTCTAGATGCCCTAGTATATTATAACAAAGTCGTCCATGACCCGCCCCTAACTCAAGGATATATACTTTTTTGCTGGGCTCAAGATTAGATGCTTGATCCATAAGAAATGAAAAGATCAACTCCGCATAGGTCGTTGCCACCAATGAGTTATTAGTGATCTGGTGTGGAACAATATCATCACTCCATGCCGCGATACCATTCTCATTGTAGAAATCTCTATTTATCTGCCAAACAAGACTCTCGGAAAAAGGCGTTTTTTTCTGGATGCTGTATGAAGCTGAGCTCATTGATAACTGCTTTTGTAGGAATTGAAAAAATATCCAACGAGCAAGTTTAAATCAAGGGTCAACTAATTGAAAACCAAATACTTGTGAATATTAGGTCAAGGTATGCTTATTTGCCTTGATAAATGTAGTTAAGAGAAGATTTAACCTTATTGCTTCCTTTTAAAGTCCTCGCCTACCAGCAGAGTCACTTTCCTACTAGTGCCAACTCACTTATCTCTATAGGATTCAAGCAGTATGTATTCGTTGCGCTTGTTAGGGATGTCTGCGCTAAAGTCTCTATGCGATATTATCCCAAGGTCTAGAGTTCTACAAGAAATCCAAATAAAGCTATCTTGGTATACACTAGACCATAAAGTCAGTAAAAGGTAAGGCGGTAGATAAGTAAGAATAATCATGACAGAGAACGAGAAGGATATAATAGTGAAATATGTAAATGCCTATAACAATTTTGACGTAGCAGGGATGACAGAAAACTTAGCATCCCGTGTTGTCTTTCAAAACATATCAGACGGCGAAACAAACATGAAGATTGAAGGAATAGAGGCATTTAAAAATCAAGCCGAGGCCGCCCTACAATACTTCGAACAACGACAGCAAAAGATTGAATCTTGGACATCTACAGAATCAAGTATCACTATACACATCAGATACAAAGCCATCGCCGCTATTGATTTTCCAAATGGACTAAAAAAGGGTGACTCGCTTGAGATGGAAGGACAATCAACTTTTGAGTTTCACGATCAGAAGATCATAAGCATAACTGACAAAAGTTAAAACTTTATGGTATGTATAGAACAACGATACAAGATCATGTCACTATCTGTCTTACTGTAGCGACCACATGCCTAGTCAACGTTAAGCATAATTAGAGAACCCATCTTTTGATACCTTAGACCATAGCTAGATCTGACGATGACATACTTCACTAACGATGATCGGTCTCTGCTAATTAAAATATTTACGAAAGTGATATGAAGGCTGCTATCTATGATACTTTTCAGGGTGACGTGCTGGTTAAAGAAGTAGAAACACCTACACCTAGTCCTCATGGCGCGCTCATCCAAGTCAGGGCCACAGGCATCTGCAGAAGTGATTGGCATGGCTGGATGGGACATGATCCTGATATCCAACTTCCACATGTGCCAGGACACGAACTTGCTGGTGAAATCGTGGTGCTCGGAAGAGAAGTAAAAAATTTCAAGCCTGGCCAACGAGTCACCGTACCTTTTGTATGTGGTTGTGGCTCATGTCGCGAGTGCCTCACAGGTAATCAGCAGGTGTGTGACCATCAGTCTCAACCGGGCTTTACGCACTGGGGCTCATTCGCCGAATACGTTACCATCGACTATGCGGATACTAACCTTGTAGAGCTACCTCATGCGATCAGCTTTACCACTGCAGCTATCCTCGGGTGTAGGTTTATCACTTCTTATCGGGCCGTCGTCCACCAAGGAAAACTTACAGCGGGACAGTACATAGCTGTGCATGGTTGTGGTGGCGTGGGACTCTCCGCTATCATGATAGCCAAAGCGATAGGTGCTCAGATCATAGCGATAGATATCAATGAGAAAAATCTCGCGATGGCGAAAGGTCTGGGAGCAGCTGTTACTATCGATGCTAGCAAATCCTCCGATGTTATCACAGCCATAAAAGATGTATCCGATGGAGGCGTACATCTCTCGATAGACGCTCTAGGAAGCCGAGAGACCTGCTTCAACTCGATTTCTAACCTCCGCAAGAGAGGTCGCCATGTACAGATCGGGTTGATGACTGAAGATCATAAGCATGTGGGTATCCCGATGGATCAAGTCATCGCAGAAGAGCTCGCTATCATCGGTAGTCATGGCATGCAAGCTCACTGTTATCCTGAGATGCTGGACATGATACTCGATGGTCGCTTACATCCTGACCTACTTATTAGTCATTCGATCTCTTTGGAAGAAGGTGCTCAAGCGCTGATGAAGATGAATCAGTTTAACCATAGTGGAGTCTTAGTGATAGATGATTTTTAACCAAAACTCTTCCACTTTCGTAAATATCTCAATCCTCTCATATGCTTCATCATAGTCTTCTGAACGACTGATGAACAGGTAGACTATAAAATCAGTTGCATACATATATGTAGTATCTTTGCGACCGCATCAAGCCCAATATATCATATGAGATTTGTCTTAATTTGCTGGTTGAGCATTATAGCTCTTGCTGGTCCTGATCATGCTCGGGCAGCCGAACATATCATGGCCAATGATAGCACTAAAAGTATCTTTGATTTACTTTCTCAAGAAGATGTCTTGCATATCAATATCAAAACAGACATCACCAAATTTTTAGATAATAAAAATACTCACGAGACTCAAAAAGCGCTCATAGAAATCAAAGGAGATCTAGTCCATCCTGACAAATGGATAGTGGATATAAGTGCGCGAGGTAAACATCGCCGCAAAACTTGTGACTTCCCTCCTGTCAAACTAAAGTTTAAAAAATCAGTTCTTAAAAACAACCATCTAGAGAAGTTCAACTCTCTCAAGCTAGTGACCCATTGTGGTAGCAGAGCTGAGGCAGAAGAGCTCTTGTTAAAAGAATATCTGGTTTATAAATTATATAACAACCTAACAC
>CAYYBR010000106.1:0-13702 GCA_964470035.1 uncultured Saprospiraceae bacterium | reverse complement strand
TCCCAATGCAGGCAGCGAGTCGGTATACTTCCTTCTTGTTCTGTCGGCACTTGTCTTACTCGGCATCATCCTCAACTACAAAGGGCGTCGGACGATACTTGCTATCATCATAGCTCTGGTTGGCATCACTAATCTTTTACTCAGTCAAATATATTGGTACTCAGAAGTATCCTACTACCTCTCAGTGCTGATTATCATATCTGGTATCTGGTTCAATGGCAGCCTCTATCACTTTATCAAGCATTTTGAAAATCTAATCGTTAAAGAAAAATCTAAAGTTCAATCATGATTGCAGAAAACTTTGCCTACGAATCGCCTTCGACTCTTGACGAAGCGATTAGTCTGCTTCATCAGCACGGTGATGATGCTAAGATCCTCGCTGGAGGACATAGCCTCATACCAATGATGAAGCTTCGATTTGCCTCACCCACACATCTCATAGATCTAGCTGGCATACCTAATCTTTCTTATGTCAAAGAAGAAGATGGATATCTCAAGATAGGTGCTATGACCCGCGAATCAGAGGTAGAACATTCAGATCTGATCGCCTCTAAGTATCACATCTTTATGGATGCTACCAAACTCATCGCAGATCCCCAAGTACGAAACTTTGGGACCATCGGTGGCAACCTTGCACATGGTGATGCCGCCAATGATCACCCTGCTGTCATGATAGCACTAGGTGCAGAAGTGGAGATAACTGCACAAGGTGGGAAGCGAACTGTCGGTATCGATGACTTCTTCTATGGTTTCTATACTACAGCTGTGCAGCATGGTGAGATACTTACAGAGATAAGGATACCCGCCGCTACCGGTCGATATGGCACGGCCTATCACAAGGCTGAAAGAAAAGTAGGTGACTACGCGACTGCAGGTGTAGCTGTCAGAGTCCAACTAGATGCCAGTGGCACTTGTACAGCAGCAGGGATAGGCCTTACTAATGTCAATGCCACCCCTCTCCGTGCCAAGCGCTCCGAGGAGGCACTTGTTGGCACCCAACTAGATGATGCTGCTATCAATCTCGCTGGACAGTATGCTGCAGAAGATTGTAACCCTTCATCGGATCTGCGTGGTGATGAAGAATACAAAAGACACCTGATCAATGTGATTACCAAAAGGATGATTAAAAAAGCTATCTCAAGAGCATAAATAAAGAGGAAGATGAAAAAGAATATAACACTTACGATAAACGGTACAGCTCACACTTTGGAAGTGGAGCCAAGAACATTACTCGTACATGCCATCAGAGAGAATCTTTCGATGACAGGTACACACATCGGATGCGACACCTCTAGCTGTGGTGCATGCACTATACTTATCAATGGCAAATCCGCAAAGTCATGCACCCTACTCGCCGTGCAGGCTGATGGCGCAGAGATAGCAACCGTCGAAGGACTGGCCACAACAGAGGGCCTACACCCCATACAAGAAGGGTTTCACCTCAATCATGCTTTACACTGTGGGTTTTGTACGCCTGGTATGATGATGCGAGCCATCGAGTTACTTGAGAAGAACCCGAACCCTACAGATGAAGAGATCCGATGGGGCATAGCAGGTAACCTTTGTCGATGTACTGGATACAACAACATCGTCAAAGCCATCCACTGGGCAGCAGCCAAACAACAGGGTAAGGAACTTCCATCCACAGAACCAGAATTCGTTTAGTCCACCACCAAATAAAAGAACAACACAATGATAAAGTGTAAAACTTCAAAAGAAATAGGTGGCATGGGCCACTCGAAGAAGCGGAAAGAAGATGCTCGCTTCATACAAGGAAAGGGCAATTATGTCGATGATGTCAAGCTGCCCGGCATGCTACATATGGATATCGTAAGAAGTCCATATGCCTACGCAAAGATCAAAAATATAGATGCCTCAAAGGCACTAGAGATACCTGGAGTCATCGCCGTCGTAACGGGCAAAGACCTCGAGCAATACAATCTTCACTGGATGCCGACACTCATGTCTGATACGCAGATGGTACTTCCTACAGATACCGTCATGTATCAAGCCCAAGAGGTAGCTGCCGTCATCGCCACAGACAGATATATAGCTCGTGATGGCAAGGAAGCAGTCATGGTTGAATACGAACCGATGGACCCAGTGATGGATCCATTCAAGGCACTGGATGATAATGCACCCGTCCTACGTCCGGACAAAGAAGGAAAGACTGATAACCATATCTGGCATTGGGAAGTAGGTGACAAGGATAAGACAGATGATATCTTTAACAACGCTGATGTCACAGTCAAACAACAGATGCACATCCCTCGGATACATGTTGCTTCGATAGAGACTTGTGGCTGTGTAGCTGCCTACAACAAGGTTGAGAATCACCTCACGATGTACATGACGACTCAGGCACCACACGCTATCCGGACAGTGATCGCACTTGTGGCAGGACATGTAGGCCTTACAGAAGAAAAGGTAAGAGTGATCTCTCCCGACATCGGGGGAGGCTTTGGTGGAAAGGTACCCGTATATCCCGGCTATGTCATAGCCATAGCGGTGTCCTTCCTTACTGGCGCACCTATCAAGTGGGTCGAAGATAGAAGTGAAAACCTTCAGGCAGACTCGTTTGCTCGTGATTACCACATCACTGCTGAGATGGCAGGAACTAAAGACGGCAAGATCCAAGCTACGAGATTTAAAGTATTAGCAGATCATGGGTATACAGATGCAGCCGCCAATCCATCGAAGTTTCCTGTTGGGTTATTCTCGATAGGCACAGGATCATACGACTACAATGCTGCTTATATGGAAGCAGATGCTGTATATACTAATAAGCCACCTGGAGGAGTAGCATATAGATGTTCTTTCAGAGTGACAGAGGCCGTCCATGCTATAGAGAGAGTGACGGACATCTTTGCTGAGAAAGTCGGTAAAGATCCTGCTCAACTTAGGATGGAGAACTTTATAAAGAAAGAAGACTTCCCATGGGCATCACCTACGGGATGGTCATACGATAGTGGTGACTACCATGCTGGACTCAAGATGGCCATGGATGCGATCGGATATGAAGAGTTTAGAGTCGAGCAGGCAGCTGCACGTCGAGAAGGAAAGTTGATGGGTATCGGCATTAGCACATTTACGGAAGTGGTAGGAGCTGGACCATCTAAGGACTTTGACATACTGGGCATCAAGATGTTTGACAGTGCCGAGATCAGGGTACACCCGACGGGCAAGGCCATAGCAAGATTTGGTACCAAGTCACAAGGCCAGGGTCATGAGACCACCTATGCGCAGATCATCGCCGAGGAGTTGGGTATACCGATGGAGCACATCCAGATAGAAGAAGGAGATACGGATACAGCCCCTTACGGCTTGGGTACTTATGCAAGTAGATCCACACCGACGGCTGGTGCCGCGGCAGCCATGGCAGCACGAAAGCTGAGAGAAAAGGCCAAGAAGATCGCCGCCTACTTACTAGAAGTGAGCGAAGAAGATCTAGAATGGGAACCAGGTAAGTTCTTTGTGAAAGGAGCACCAGAAAAATCAAAGACGATCCAAGAGTTAATCTTTGCCGCATATACTAACCACCCACCAGGCATGGAAGGTGGATTTGAAGCGACGCACTACTACGATCCACCGAACTTGACATTTCCTTCTGGGGCGTATATCTGTATCGTAGATATAGATCCTGAGACCTGTGATATCAAGGTGCGCAGGTTTGTCGCTATCGATGACTGTGGTAATATCATCAATCCAATGATCGTCCAAGGTCAGGTGCATGGCGGACTCACGCAAGGTATCGCTCCAGCGATGTATGAAGAGTTGATCTACGACGAAGCGGGCAATATCCTCAATGGCACATTTATGGACTATCTCGTACCCACTGCGGTCGAATCACCACACTGGGAGACGGGCCATACCATCACGCCATCACCACATCACCCGATCGGTGCTAAAGGCGTCGGTGAGTCACCTACAGTAGGTGCTCCACCAGCGATCATCAATGCTATAGTCGATGCAGTAAAACACCTCGGCATCCAGCATCTTGAGATCCCTTGTACACCATTTAAACTTTACAAGGAACTCAAGAAGGTGGGATACTTTGACAACCAAGCATAACACTTTCGTAAATAAAACAATTACAGCAGTATGGCTTTTAATACAGTCATACTGCTTTTTCAATACAACATAACTCACTCGATGAATACAACAATCACCAAGTCATTTGATATAGATCAATCTATCGACCTCGTATGGAAGAGTCTCGCCGACCCTGAAGACATCGTCACCTGTGTACCTGGAGCATCCATCACAGAAAAGATCGATGACAGAAATTATAAGGGAGCAGTAGTAACGAAGTTCGGACCAATCAAAGCATCCTACGCTGGCGATATCGAGATCGTAGAACTCGATGAGGCTAACAAGCAAATGACACTAAAAGGCCGAGGCCTTGATAGTAAAGGAAAAGGAAGTGCTGATATGAAGATGATCGGCAAGCTATCAGAGCAAGATGGGAAAACCCATGTTGACTTTAATATGAATATCACCATCATCGGCATGCTGGCACAATTTGGCTCGCGACTGATCAATGATGTATCAGATCAGCTCTTGAATCAATTCGTTGTTAATTTTCAGAACAAGCTCGCTGCAGCTGCCCCTGCGCCTGCCCCTGGTACAGATACAGGTGCGACAAGCACTGCGGCCAAAGAAGCAGTGACAACTGCCGCTGTAACCGCATCAGCAGCCGCAGCGCATGTGGTAGAAACCGCAAAATCAGTAACAGCTCCAAAGGTCGAAGTAGAAACCGCTGATAATTCGCTGGATGCATCGAGCTTATTCGGCACGGTGATCAAAAGTATCTTCGGCGGTATCATCGATAGTATCAAAGGTATATTTGGCGCAAAGAAGTAAGGCTAAGCACAAAGGATGCAGACAAACCCACGACAACTCATAGAGCAGATAGATAAGCTCGGTTATGTGATCCAAGAAGATCTCTCGACCGTCATCTATCTGATGATGCAGTTGCAAAAACCTCTGCTGCTTGAAGGCAATCCAGGTGTCGGAAAGACCCAGATCGCTTACATCATGTCGAGTCTATTAGGATATGATCTCATCCGACTGCAGTGCTACGAAGGTCTCGATACGAATAATGCCATCTACGAGTGGAACTATCAAAAGCAATTGCTAGCTATCAAGATCCGTGAGAATAGTCAACTCTCTGAGCAAGAAAAAGAAAGCCTCATCTTTGATGAGGAGTATCTGCTTAAGCGCCCGCTGTTAAAAGCCATTACTTCAGATCAACCACAAGTGCTACTGATAGATGAGATCGACAGAGCAGATGAAGAGTTCGAAGCTTTCTTACTTGAGTTACTATCGGACTTCCAAATCAGTATACCAGAGTTAGGAACGATCAAAGCCAAGCACAAGCCTATCGTCATCCTCACTTCTAATAGAACAAGAGAGCTGAGTGACGCGCTCAAAAGAAGGTGTCTTTATCACTGGGTGAACTACCCTACCCTTGAGAAAGAAATCCGTATCATCAAAAAGCATCTCCCAGATGTCCAACAACAGTTAGCCGAACAAGTGGCCGACTATGTGAATCGGGTAAGAATGCTCAAGCTTGACAAAACACCAGGCATAGCTGAGACTATCGACTGGGCTCGTGGAATCGCCGTACTCACCCATGATGACGAGAGGATGCAAAAGACACTATCGTGCCTACTCAAATCAGAAAGAGATATACAATTAGTTAAAGAAGAGATATTCACTTAATACAAAAAAAATCAGGACCTATGTCTATGCTCAAAGAATACAAAGACCAAGAAGCTGCTCGTCAAGCTGATGCTGAAGCTAGCTCCAAACATTATAACAGCGTAGATCTGCCAGGCACACGTACTATGTCCACAGATGGTAGTGCCGCGAAAGCACGGATCGAAGAGATGAAGAAGTTGAGGGAAGGGTAGATTTTATACCTTCTTGATCTACTGTTAATATCATTTCATCTAGTATAGAAGAAAATCATCTTCTGCGCTATTTAATCTTCGTGGGATAACCATCTTAGTTATCTCGAGTTATACTTATCAATTAGTATGTAATCTTGGACCATTACTCTGACTTTCCTTCTTTTGAAGCATCTCTTGTAGGATTTACACATGAGGCGAGAGAATATGGCTTTGCCCGCGGATTAGATTGTTCTCTAGAGACGATTCATACCGCACTTACTGGTATCTGGTGGGACACAGATATCTTCGAGCATGCCCTAACTGCCCTGTACTGCAAAGACGAATCTGAGGTAGAGTCTTTCCAAATACTCTTCAAGAGATTCTGGCGACAGAGAGGCACCCGATTAACTCAATCTCGAGATCATAAAAACAAAACATCACTAAGCAGACAAGCAAAAAACACTGCAGTGATGACTGGGCTCGGCCGTTCTAATAAAGGTGGGCAAGCTACATCCAGCAAGACAACGTCAGGAGCTAATGCCAAGGAAGCATTAAAGAGCACTGACTTTTCGAAGCTCACCTACACGCAGAGCGAAGAACTAGATGAAATCGCAGACCAGCTCGTCAGAGAAATGAATCTTAGGATCAAGCGTAAAAGAAAGAAAGCAAAATCCGGTAAGGTCGATCTCAGAAATAGCTTTAGAAAGAATCTGCAATATGGCGGGAACATCATAGACCTCCAGCATAATCAAAAGAAAAAGGAGCGCCTGCGGTTACTGATCCTACTTGATGTGAGCGGGTCCATGGATAAGTATTCTTATTTCTTATTGAAGTTTTTGTGGTCACTGAGGTCACACTTTAGGCAGATTGAAGCTTTCTCGTTTAGCACATCGTTAGTAAGGATCACAGAATACATAGATGATCCTGATGCCGCCATCGCCATGGCACAAATATCTCAGCATGTACAGCACTGGTCAAGTGGCACGAAGATCGGCGAATGCCTCGAAGAATTTAATGACAACTATGCCAAGCGATATCTTAATGGTAAAACGCTTACCATAGTCATGAGTGATGGTTTAGATACTGGCCCTACAGGAGTGCTCGAAGATCAGATCATCAAAATCAAACGCAGTTCTAAAAAACTCGTATGGCTCAACCCACTGAAAGGCATGATGGGCTACCAACCGATCCAACGAGGGATGAAGACAGTATTGCCATCTGTTGATATCTTTGAAAGTGCACATAATTTTGATAGCCTGTTACAACTTGAAAACATACTAGCTGATGCGTAGTGAGATCATAGAAAAGATGCTGAGCTTTCGCAAGAGCCACACCACATATGCTTTAGCATCTATAGTGCGCAGAAAAGCACCATCCTCTGGCAAACCTGGAGATCACGCACTCATAACTGCAGATGGCTATATCCATGGTTGGATCGGCGGGGGCTGCACTAGAGGCATCGTCCTCAAAGAAGCTCTCTTATCACTGAAGGATGGGAAATCCAGATACGTGGCTATCAGCAAAGATCAACTCATCGAATCATATTCTAATACCAAAGTCTATAACATGACTTGCCAGAGCGGTGGCCAAGTCGAAGTCTATATCGAGCCTATGCTTCCTAAACCACATCTCTTGATCTTTGGCCAATCACACATCGGCATGGCACTAAGCAAGCTAGCTAAAGCGATGGATTATCAGGTTACGGCTGTTATGAATACAGCTGACCCTACAGTTTATCCAGCGGCTGATCATATTCATGATATCAGTACATTTTCGGATGTGGCAAACTATAAGGATGCATATATCGTCGTATGTAGTCAAGGTGAAGGCGACGTCACTGCCCTACTCAAAGCCCTATCTATCGAGAGCAATTACATTGGTTTTGTCGCATCCATGAAAAAAGGGCAATCCGTATTTACTGATCTGCGTCAGCACGGTATCACCTTCGATCAGCTCAAGAAGATCAAGACTCCTGCCGGCATCGACATCGGTGGCAAACTCCCAGAAGAGGCTGCTGTCAGCATACTGGCTCAGATAATCCAATTGTTTAGAGACGAGTCTGACCCCACTTCCGTAAATGAGGATTCGAGCACTCTTAGTGAGATGCCTAATGATGACTATTATCTAAACCCTGTGTGTAACATACCTATCCAAAAGTCTACCGCTAAGCATGTCTTACAACACAAAGGAACATCCGTATACTTCTGCTGTGACGGGTGCAAGGTGAGCTTTGAGAAGGAACCAGAGAAGTATATATCGTAATCCCAACCTCTTAGGGATCAACCTTCAATAGTACAGCATGATCAAAGCAGTATTTTTTGATATGAATCAGACCATGCTTAACATGGATCTACTTAAACAAGAATTCGATCAACACTTTGAAGATGAGTATGTCTTGAAATATTGGTTCTCACAATTATTACATAGTTCCACTGTCATGGGTATCATGGGTGTTTACAAGAATTTTGGAGAGCTAGCAGGAGTTGCCTTAGAAAATCTCTTTCACGAAAACAACAAACCACTTTCCCTAGAGCAAAAGAATCAGATACTCGGGGTCTTCAAAAATCTCCCTGCATATGAAGATGTCGAGCCTGCCATCATGTTATTAAAACAGCGTGGCATCAGCGCGATAGCGGTATCTAACTCTTCGCTATCGATGATCGAAGAGCAACTCACTAATGCTCATATCCTTGATCTTTTTGACTCATACTACTCTGTTGACATGGTGAGAAATTACAAGCCATTCAAAGACATTTATCATTCTGTAGCCCATGCCGAGCAACTGAACCCAGAAGAAGTGATGATGATCGCTACTCACGACTGGGATTTGTTCGGCGCTAAGATGGCTGGGCTCCAGACGGGATATGTAGAACGAAAAAGGACAATCTACAATCCGTTATATAGTCAGGCAGATTATCAAGCTTCTTCATTGACGGAATTGGTCAGTCAATTTCTTGATATTGATAATTAGCATCGGGGAAAAATCACCAACCTAAAACATATGCAAAGACTAATGGAGCAACGATCGTAGCATCAGATTCAATAATGAATCGAGGTGTATCTGGGAGCAACTTTCCCCATGTAATTTTCTCATTAGGTACAGCACCAGAATAAGACCCATAACTCGTTGTGCTATCACTAACCTGACAAAAGTATGACCACATCGGCACTGACTCTACCTGCAAGTCCTGATGTAACATTGGGACTACACAGATTGGAAAATCCCCAGCTATCCCTCCACCTATTTGGAAGAATCCAACACCATTTTCTTGGGTGTTCTTTTGATACCAGTCGGCGAGAAACATCATATATTCTATTCCTCCTTTTAACACAGATGTATGTAATTCATTTGTGATGCAATAGGAGGCAAAAAAGTTACCACAAGTAGAGTCTTCCCAACCAGGGACTACAATCGGTAGGTTTTTCTCAGCTGCCGCATATACCCAGCTATCCTTCGGATCTATTTGAAAAGATTCTTGAATGGTTTTATCTCGTAAAATCTGATAGAAATATTCATGAGGAAAAAACTTCAATCCCTCTTGCTTAGCCTTACTCCATACGCGGTACAAATGCCCCTCGATGACACGCATCGCTTCAGCTTCAGGAATACAAGTGTCAGTAACACGATTAAAGTGCTCTTTCAACAAATCCAACTCATGATCAGGGCTTAGGTCGCGATATGCGGGTATCCTCTTATAATGATCATGAGCCACTAGATTAAAAATATCTTCTTCTAGATTAGCACCAGTACACGAGATGATATGCACCTTATCTTCACGAATCATTTGAGCTAAAGACTTGCCTAATTCCGCAGTACTCATTGCACCCGCAAGTGTTATCATCATTTTATTACCAATTCTAATTTGCTCGCTATAAGCCTTTGAAGCATCTACTAAAGATGCTGCATTAAAGTGCTTATAATGATCTAGCATAAAACTAGTAATCGGGCCTCTACTCATCTGGGAAAAATTTATAAGATAACATTTTGTAATATAGCTTTGCCGCCAGAAAGTTAGGCGCCCTCAATCCTTCTATCGGTGCTAATTCAACTATATCAAATCCTATCACTTGCTTTGAGTTAAACACCTTTCTCAAATATCGAAGTAATTGATACCACTCCAATCCACCAGGCTCAGGAGTACCTGTGGACGGCATAATAGAAGGATCCAAAACATCTAAATCCAATGTTATAAAAACTGGATCTTCTAACAACGCGATAGACGCATCCATCCACTCATTATCCTCAATTATATCTTTTGCATAAAACACCTGATCATCGTTTATATAATCCAACTCAGAACTATCCATACTTCTGATCCCCACTTGCACAAGATTACAGTGACGACTTGCATCATGCAAAGCACATGCATGGTTATAATTTGAACCCAAGTATGATGATCTTAGATCAGCATGGGCGTCAAGATGAAGTACATTTAGCCCTTTATGCTTTTCTCGAAGTGCTTTGATAATACCTATACTAACTGAGTGCTCACCACCGAAAAAAGTCAAAAATTTATGAGAATTAATTAAGTCTTTTGTTCGCTCATATACTGCAGAGAACATATCCTCTGGACTTGAAAAGTCATTCCACACTTCATTTACATAAATACCTGTCTTATAAACTTCACTCTTAGTCTCTATATCATAGAGCTCCATATTGTCCGCAGCTTCCATAAATGCTAAAAACCCCTTGTCCGCCCCCTTCCCCCAAGTGCTAGTCCCATCATATGGTATAGGCTGTAGGATCACCTCCGCAGTCTCCATGGTAAGATTATCTATCGGTATGCCTCCAAAGTATTTCATATCTATCGGTTATATCCTAAGATTCTTAGCATGTCTTGCGAGGACTGCTCTTCTCGATAGAGGTAATCAGTTAAGCCACCATCTTCATCCTTATCAACTATTATTACTTTGGGTGAAGGAATAAGACAGTGTTTGATCCCTCCATAACCACTGATGGCATCTTGATATGCTGCAGTGTGAAAGAAGCCGATATAAAGTGGTTCCTCTTCGGTCTCTGCCAGAGATGGCAATACCGAGTGTTTATTCATGTCTTCAGGATTATAGTGATCTGAATGATCACAACTGATACCTCCTAGATGAACTATCTCATATGCGCGATCCCATTTATTGATAGCTAGCAACATGTATTCCTCTGATATCGACCAAGTATCAGGTATTGTATTGAGAAGACTATTGTCTAACAAATACCACTTCTCTCTGCTATTTTGAACTTTCTGATCTAACACTTCGAATACAACAGCACCTGCCTCTCCAACCGTGTATTTCCCAAACTCGGTATATATATCAGGAACCTCTACATCTTCTCTATCACAGATGTCTTTTATAGTCAGTATAATCTGATCAGCCATGCACTGATAGTCATATTGAAAATCTAAACTATTCTGTATTGGAAAACCTCCTCCTATATTTAAACTATCGATATCTGGGCAGATCTTTTTCAAACTCACAAATACTTGTAGTGCCTTCCGAAATTCTCTCCAGTAATATATAGTATCCTTTATACCCGTATCAATGAAGAAGTGAACCATCTTCAAAATGAATCTTTCATCTCCTTTGATTTGCTCTGTATACAAACTCAATATCTCATCTGGATTAACACCTAGCCTTGATGTGAAGTATGGAGATTGTGGCTCTTCATCTATGGCGATCCTAATTCCTATATTAAGTTCCTTTAAATTCTCCGGCGCCATCTTTGCAAAGCGAAGGAATTCATTTTTAGAATCCAATACAGTTATAGCATTATGAAAACCAGAATGATGAAGAGATAGTATCCCATCTATATAAGCAGATGTTTTATAGCCATTGTGAATCAGGACAATATCCCTATCTATCCTATCATCTTCAGATAATAGCTTAACAAGTTCTATATCAAATGCTGACGATGTTTCTAACTGCACATTCTCTTTTAGGGTTGCATGTAGTGCGTAGTCAAAATGATTTGACTTAGTGCAGTAACAGAAGAAATACTCTGCATTATACTTGTGAGCTTTCATGGCTTTATGAAAGAACTCTCTTGCATTTCTAATTTGACTGGCGATCTTGGGTAGATAGATCAACTTGAATGGTGTCCCGTACTTCTTGATGAGTTTGGATAGAGATACATCGTTAAATGTTAGATAGCCATCTTCTCTATCAAATCCATCTTGAGGAAATTCATAGCTACCAGTAATTAAGTCGTGATAAGTACTACTCATGTCAATATCAATAAATCACCTTTTTTGTCCTTGCAAGCTTTGCCAATGATCCAAATAATAGTTTAGCAAAATGGGCTGATCTATATAATTGATATCAACGTCCTCCTTTCTGATGTCCTTAGCAAAGTAAAATAAGTGTTCGAAGATTTCATCCTCAAGATATTTATACTCTATGTCATCATTTAGCTCCAGTGAGAACCTAGGTGAGTTCTTGGCCAAAACAAAGCCCCAATTTCCAAAGGATGGTATGTGTACCTGATATGGAAATGTAAAGCCATAGCCCGCTTCCCTGATCGTTTCATTAATGCACCAGAAGGCCTTCTTCGACAAGTTAGGGCTTGTAGCTTGGGTTACCAGAACTCCGTTAGAAGATAAGTTTTT
The DNA here is from genome assembly GCA_964470035.1 of uncultured Saprospiraceae bacterium. Lineage (GTDB taxonomy): Bacteria > Bacteroidota > Bacteroidia > Chitinophagales > Saprospiraceae > JAJRXG01. The sequence continues at coordinate 1,209 of CAYYBR010000106.1, read as the reverse complement.
ATGACATAACCTATAGAAGGAAACTGAATAAAGTCTCGCAAGGCTTTCATTAGACGGATCTGGTAAATCCACAATGATGGCATCGTATGATCCTCGTGCAGTACTCAGGAACTTAAAGGCGTCTTCATTAAGAATATTTACTCTTGGATCTTCAAGAGCTCCTTTATTGAGTCTGGATATGAGTACATTTTCCTTAGATAGAGCAGTTATTGCAGGATCTATATCAACTACATCAACATGCTCAACTGTACTATATTTTAGTATCTCTCGCACAGCCAATCCTTCACCACCCCCAAGCACCAATATAGACCTAGGGGTATCCACTTGGCTTAAAGGGACATGCACTAACGCCTCATGGTATCGGTATTCATCTCGCGATGAAAACTGAATGGCACCATTCAAGTACATTCTGAATTCGCTATCAATTTTGGTAAGATCTATTGTCTGGTACTGACTGTTCTCAGAATGAATCACTGGATATTTGTAGATCGCTTCGTTCCACTTGTTGATATGTTCTTTAGTCTGGACCAACATAAATAAGATCACTGCTGTCACAGCAACACCGATTAGGTTGATGAGAAATCGATACCGCTTACTCAACTTCAGCCTATCTCTAAACACATGAATTGTCACAGAAGCTACTAGTATGTTAATCAAGCCAAAAACTAGTGACGATCTGTAAAGACCGATAAAGGGCAGGAGGACAAAAGGAAATAGCAAAGTGGCGCCCAAGGCCCCCATATAATCATAGGTCAATATGTCACTTATATTCTCATCCAAAGAGGCCTCATTCTCAATAATCCTTGTCAAAAGGGGGATCTCATAACCTGTCAGTGTCCCTATCACAGTTACCAACGCAAGCACAAAAAATTGATAGCCCGCGGAATCAGCAAAGGCAAATATCAGGTAGCATACGGGTACCGAAAATGCCCCAATAACGCCTAGCAGGATTTCTATAGTGATAAATCCGACCATCGTATCGCGCGTATAAATAAATCGAGATAAAAAAGCCCCAATCCCCATAGAGGCGAGATAAAACCCAATAATCAGCGAAAACTGGATAATACTATCTCCCATGAAGTAGGAACTCACAGTACAAATCAGTAATTCATAAACTATTGAGCATAAGCCCACTATGAAACTTACTATAATGAAATATTTTTTGATATTATTTTATTTTTGCATATTGTGTCAACAAAAGTATTATCT
>CAYYBR010000105.1:0-13902 GCA_964470035.1 uncultured Saprospiraceae bacterium | reverse complement strand
CCTTATATCGATAGTGAAATAGAATATATCGACATGATTTATAATTATATCAAAGAAAGACGTAAATTCTGCATGGTTGATGGCGAACTGCAAGTAAAAGATTAGATTTTGTAAATTACTGTATGATATGTTTAAAAAGAAAGATCCAAAAGAGATAGAAGTTCAAGGGAAGAAATTGTTTTGTGGCCATTGCAACAATACCTTCTTTTACCATAAGCGAGTATTGCTTAATACTTCTTTGATGTCATTATTTAGTATGGATTGGTTGAATAGGTCAGCGTCGACCTTTACCTGTTCGCATTGCTATAAAATGCACTGGTTCAATACCTAGCACAGTGAGACAGGAGTACAAGGCGTATCAATACGGTAATTTTAATGAGGAAGCCTATCCCTCACTAGTCCGTACACAAAGGTCCCAAACACCGCACTGAGTATCACCAAAAGTATACTCCATATCCCATGACCTAGTAAGGTAAAAAGTGGTCCGGGGCAAGCTCCCGTCATCGCCCATCCAAGGCCAAAAATGATGCCGCCGATAATATATCTTGGGATAGAAAAATTTTTGGCCTTCAGGGATAGATCTTGTCCCTTTATCGTGCGTGTATTTGTTCTCTTAAGGAGCATGATCAGCAATGCTCCGGCGATCACAGCTGTGCCGATGATGCCGTACATATGAAAACTGTCGAATCTGAACATCTCTTGGATTCTAAACCATGAGATCGCCTCCGACTTCGTCATAATGATGCCAAAGAGTATGCCTACTATAAGATATTTTATGTGTTTCACGATTATATAATTTAGAGGATAACTGGGAGCAATATCCAAGTGACGAAAAGGCCCCCAATAAAAAATCCGATAACAGCGATCAGCGATGGAAGTTGAAGATTACTTAAGCCACTGATGGCATGACCAGAAGTGCACCCTCCTGCGTACCTGGTCCCAAACCCAATCAAAAAGCCACCACCTATCAAAAGAAAAAGATTTACAGAAGTGAGAGGATTATCAAAAATCTCAGAGGGTACAAATCCATGACCTTCAGATAGCGTCTGAGGTGTGGAGATGCCCAAAGAAGATAGGTAAGACTGGGTCGCACTTGATATAGCAACTGGTTCGGGACTTGTCAGATGATGTGATGCGATGTAACCACCGATGATGGCTCCGCCCACGAATATCAGGTTCCAGATCTGAGACTTCCAATCCCATCTGAAAAAGCTTGAAAACTTCCCAGCGCCAGATATACTACAGATCGTGCGGAGGTTAGATGATACTCCAAACTCTCCGCCAAACCAAAGAAGTAAGAACATCACCAGTACGATCATCAATCCAGAGACAGACCAATGCCACGGTTGAGATATAAAATCAATCATGATTACTTTTGATTTAATCTAGTGGCGAAGTTCGCTATTAAGCAACATACATTTTAAAATTCTTGCCTTCAGATATGAAATTTAAGATTCGTGATGTCCGCACTTTTATAGGAGCTAAAGACTTTGATCAGTCAAGAAGATTTTACACTGAGCTAGGATATACAGAGATCTCTATCGATCCCAAGATGTCTTTGTTCAAGCTCAATGAAGATTTTGGATTCTATCTACAAGACTACTACGTTAAGGATTGGATCAACAACTCTATGGTCTTTGTCGAAGTGGATGATGTAGATCTATGTGAAAAAGAACTGCTAGCAAAGGGACTTCATCAAACATACAAACATGTGAGAATATCAGAGATCAAGACCTTCGATCATGGTCGACAAGTTTTTATGCATGACCCCTCAGGTGTTCTCTGGCATTTTTGCCAATTCTTTGTGCGAAACTAAGCCGGTTTAACATAACCAAAGTGGGGATGTTGTGTTGGTGTAAGCAGGGGAAATGTCCGTAGAAAATCTAGCCTTATGATAACGAAGCACTAGACTTTTGGCGTTCATATACTACGAACCAATGCATATATGAAAAGAATATACCTATTCATACCACTTCTTGTTTTTGTCATATCGCTCTCTGCTCAAGAAAAATTCACACTTAATGGATACCTAAAAGATGCGTCTAATGGTGAAACTCTCATCGGAGCTAATGTATTTATCAAAGAGTTAGCTTCAGGGAGTACCAGTAATGAATATGGCTTTTACTCGATCTCGATACCTCCTGGAGAGTATACACTTGAGTATTCTTACCTAGGATATCAAACTATACGAAGAAGCATCTCCTTTACGGAGAATGTCTCAATAGATATAGAGTTCGAGGCTGAGGGTGTACAGTTAGAAGAGATCGTAATCAAAGGAGAAGCCGAAAATGCCAATGTCTCTGAGACGGAGATGAGTACAAACAAGCTTGATATAGGTACTATACAGAAGATGCCTACACTACTAGGTGAAGTCGAGATCCTCAGAAGTATCCAACTTTTACCTGGTGTTAGTTCGGTAGGCGAAGGTGCGTCGGGATTTAATGTCCGTGGAGGGAGTATAGATCAAAACCTTGTGCTCTTAGATGAAGCTCCTGTATATAACTCTTCACACCTCTTTGGTTTTTTCTCAGTATTCAACCCCGACGCTGTCAAGGATGTCAAGCTTTATAAAGGGGGTATACCATCTCGTTATGGTGGTAGGTTGTCATCTATCTTAGATGTACGTATGAAAGAGGGCAATAACAAGAAGGTTGCTCTGAAAGGGGGTATAGGCGCCATCTTTAGTAGATTATCGGTAGAGGGTCCTATCGTGCCTGATAAAGCTTCTTTCATAGTGGCTGGCCGAAGATCTTATGCTGATGTATTAGCTCAGCCTTTTTTATCTGAGGACTTGGATGGAAGTGCGCTGAATTTTTACGATCTGACCCTAAAGGCTAATTATAAAATAAGTAACAAGGATCGACTCTTTTTATCCGGATACTTCGGTAGGGATAATTTTGTTTTTGGTGATCAGGCAGGATTTAACTGGGGCAACCAAACTGCGTCATTACGTTGGAATCATCTATTCAGCGATAAGCTGTTTTCTAATCTGACACTGTACACGAGTGACTATGATTATGTCCTCCAGTTTGGGGATGACTCAGAGAATAGATTTGACTGGGACGCTAGGATTGTAAATTATAGTGCAAAGCCAGAGTTCTCTCTTTTCTTAACACCCAATAACCTAGTGCGTTTTGGAGGGCAGGCCATCATCTACAAGTTCGAGCCAGGCAATGCCGTGGGGATTAGTGAGGGAGAAATATTGGATATCAGTCTAGATGATAAGTATGCGATAGAGGGAGCACTCTTTATAGAAAATGAGGTGGATATCAACCCATCACTGACTGTTAATTATGGTCTTCGATGGTCGTATTTTAATTACACGGGAGAAGGGCTTGCATATGAGTTTGGCGAACCGGCTGAAGCTGGACTACGTAGACCTCTTACAGAGTCATCCTTTTTTGAACAATGGGAAAGTATACAGACCTATAATAACTTTGAACCCCGCTTCAGTTTGAATTATCAGCTGAGCGATGATAAAGCGATAAAGGCAAGTTATAATCGCACTGTACAGTACATACATCTCATATCAAATACGACGGCTTCGACACCTGTCGATGTCTGGCAGCCGAGTACTAATAATTTAGAGCCTCAAAGGGCTGATCAGGTGGCTCTAGGGTATTTTCAAAACTTTAAAGATAATAGCTATGAGTTTTCAGCAGAGATCTACTATAAGCGATTTATCGATCTCTTAGATTATATTGATGGCTCAGATATACTGCTTAATGAGTTGCTGGAGGGAGATTTACTTGCCGGCGATGGAAGAGCCTATGGATTAGAGTTGTTATTCAAAAAGAAAGCAGGGGCATTTACTGGTTGGGCTAGTTACACCTTGGCTAGAACTGAAAGAAGGATAGATGGCATCAATAACGATGAGTGGTATCCATCTAGATTTGACCAAACACACAACTTGAGTTTGACGACATTCTATGACATGAATGATAGATGGTCCTTCTCTTCTAATTTTGCCCTGATATCTGGTACTCCTACGACATTTCCAACTTCAAGATTTTCACAGCAAGGTTTTATCATACCTCACAATACTTTCGAATCTAGAAATAATGTGAGGATACCGCTCTACCATAGATTAGATGTATCAGCTACACTGCAGGGTAAAAAGAATCCAACAAGAAGATGGCAGAGCGAGTGGGTGTTTTCTATTTATAACCTGTATAGTAGAAGAAACCCTTTCAGCATATTTTTCAGAACAGGAGATAGTGGAATTTCAGAAGCCGTGCGCCTTTCGGTGATTGGAAACTTTATTCCTTCAGTATCGTACAACTTCAAATTTTAATACATGAGAAAGTATCTATTTATTTTCCTTTGGAGTGTATGGGGATTGTTGACTTTCTCAGCTTGTGAAGATGTTATAGATGTTGAGTTGTTAGAAGGTGAAACTGCCTTGGTAGTAGATGCTTGGGTGGATAACCTTGCTCGCGAGCAAGTTATCACACTTACTCTATCACAGCCCTTTTTTGATAGTGCACTGCCCACTGGTATAGAAGATGCCGTGGTTACACTCGAGCGGTCCGATCAATCACAGATAGAATTCATACATCGGGAAGGTGGGCAGTATGTCTATGACGGTAGTGTGGAGACGATAGGTCAAATCGGCGAAGTCTTAGAGTTATCTATAGACTACCAAGGGACTGTGTATACTGGTACTTCTCTTATTAATAGAGTGCCTCTTATAGATTCTATAGGTGTAGAATTTAGAGAAAATGAGATTTTTAGTCCAGATGGATTATATGCGCAATTCTTTTCTAGAGACCCTGTAGGAAGAGGAGATAGCTACTGGATCCAAACTTTTTTAAATGGTGATCTTTTAAATAGTCCACAAGAACTCAATATCGCATTTGATGCAGGGTTTGATGGAGGATCGGGAGTTGATGGTATCATATTTATACCACCTATCAGAGAGCTTACGAACAGAATTGATGATGACGGTCTTCAGATCCCATATGATGAAGGTGATACGGTTTTAGTAGAGATACACTCTATCAGTAATGCTGGATTTCAGTTTTTAGAGACTGCACGTGATCAGATCAATAACGGTAACAACGGCATTTTTTCTTTGCCGCAGGCTAACACTAGAACCAATGTTTCTTCTGAAGGAGGTCTCCCCGTAGTTGGATTTTTTAATGTTGCAGGAGTCTCTGAGAGTTCGAGAGTAATCGGAGAGTAAAAGCGATGTTACAAGGTGCTTGAGGCATTTGCGTAAGCGTCTTCAAAAGAACTAAAAACATAGGCAAAAGCATCTGATAGTTTCTCACCAAGCCCACACAGGTGAAGTGCGGAGATCTTATCATAGATCCATGTATTAGATAACTCATGGATGACTTGATGAGTAGGCCGAAAGTGTCTGATCGGTAACTTTAGGTGTCTGCTGTAGACTTCTAGATCGCTACAGATCTCATGGATGATATCTGACCATATGCTCGACATCTTATCATAGTAGAAGGAAGAAAAGATCTCGCTCTTATGAGTATAGGGAAAGTGATCCAGTCTCTGCCCGGCCTCCATATATATGAACTGAGCATTCTGGAGCCTCGTATGAGGATTGAGGATGCCACCCAGATGACAGTCAGACATCTTTACAGTGATCATGTCCACATTGTGATGTGACTGATCTGGAAAGTGTCGACGCAGAGTATTGAGAAATCTGGTCTGCTCTGACGTTAGACACTCATATCCAGCAGCGATCAATACTGCGGGATGTAGTGTCAGTGACGCTACAGAAGGTTCCATTACACATTAAAATTTAATCTAATGTATAACTTATTGATTAACAATCAAAATTAATCAATTTTCGAGCTATAATGTATTATGCTGCTACTTGTTCTTCTTGGTTGTTTTGGGTGCTGATCTGACGAAGCCTCCATTGCTTTTTGAGTTGGTTAATCAAGAAGTTTCTTTCCTTGGTACTGCGGGGAGGTCTGCAGCGATAGTAACTGTATATGCCAAGTTTCTCAGCGATATTCTGAAGCTGTACTGAACTACCGACAAGGGTGAACTTCCATTGATCTTGGATAAGCGCAGATATCACAGATCTTAAAGAAGAGTAGGTATACTTCTTTGAACCGTGATCTATACCATCTGTAAATACGCTCACCTGATGACTATTAGGTGTTGGGCGAAGACTCTGCAGAGCTCTCCAAGTAGCTATCGAACCGCCGATGGCATCAAAAAGTCGTTCGTTGCGATGGGCGGTATTGGTGGGTTGGTTAAAGTGCACGACGTTATAGATAGAGATGTTATGACATATACATCTGATGAGTCCTTGGTTGATGGTCATGATGGTTACATAGTGTTCTTGCGAACCAAACTTCTTGGCTGATTGTGTGATGGAGTCAAGGGTATCATTCACCCTAGATATCAAATCGGTTTGGTCTTTGGGTATCGGCGCATACATGTCTACGATCAGCAGATGCTGTACAGTGTAAGTCGGGTCTTTTTTGGGAGTGGTCATTGGGTTGAGGTTTATTATTGTAAAAAAGTATAACACAAATAAAACCCCTGTCGTGCAACCAATATGCATGATGATTAATCATCATATGTTCTAATTACTCACATCCCCAAGGAGGGTATTCTCAACTATTTGTATTATGAGTAGAGGCCGGCCATGTCGCTGATCACTTCTTTGATCTGCTTTTTTAGAACTCGAGGACTTAACACTTTTACCTGCTGGCCATAGGTAAGAAGCTCAGCGATAAGTTCATAGTTGATGATCACTGTGATCTCTATGAGGGCCTTATCTTTTTGTTCTTTGATGATCTGCTGAGTAGGGTGGAGCGGTTTGCTTTTGAAGTAGTTGATCTGTATACCATAGACCTCTAGCCTTACAGTCTCCGCCTTTTTATCTGATAGGACACTGACTCCTACCACTTCGTCAAAATACCTACGAGCCTCAGCTTTCTTGAGTATTTTGTACTTGGATATACTCTCTTTCACGTCCTTGATCCTATCAAGTGCATATACTCGGCTATCATCTACCTTATGATCATGACTCAACAAGTACCATCGTCCTTTATATTCTTTGAGGAGCTGTGGACTGATGATGCGATCCGACTGGTCCTTACCAAATGGCGCATAGGATATCGTGATCGCACTTCGTTCTTTGATCTTTTGATAAAGTACGTAGAGCCATTTTTGACCCGGAGAAGTGGGATCTTGATCCCATTGTATGATAGGCTTTGTACGGACCTTTCTTCTGTCTAAGCTACTCTCTAGTTTCGTCAATATCTCATGCACCCCCGTAGCTTTGGTGACCTTCATGAATTGCTCAATCATATTCACCGTGTCGCTAAGTAACAAGGAGTCAGATTTGTTGATGGCACTTTCGGTAAGTCTGTATTGAGGATCAGTGTAGTAGTATGATTTCTCCTTGCGATCATATTCTATCGGTGCATAGTATCCTAGCCGCTCATCTGATCGCATAGCTGAGATGTCGTATTTTATCGTTCGCTCCGACAGCGTCACCTCTTCTTTTGTTGTCGCCGTAATCTCCTCACCACATGCCACAGCCAGTTCTTTCCATGTCCACTGGCGATCGAGATCACGAAGGCATCGGTCGATAGTTCGATATCTGATGATCGCATGTTTGTTAGTCGCCATGTACCAAAGATACCCGACCTAGCTATGTCTTAGAAATAGTTTGCAGTTAAGTTGTGTCTCGAAGCTCAGACCTAAGTTAAGTGGTGTCTCCTGGCGTAGCGCTCTCACTTTTGTACAGTATTGCGCGGGGACACGCAATACAACTTTAGGATCTTTATGGTTAAGTGGCGTCTCCTGTCGAAACGCCCTTATAGTTAAGTTGCGTCTCCCGGCGCAACCGTCTTGGTTCATGGCAGGATCACGTTCTTTCCTGTAGATATCACTTTCGTAAATGATCATTAATGCACAGAAGTAAGTAGTAGCTCCAGAGCTGTATACTTAAAGTCAAATCTCTTCGCCAAGTACTCATTCGTCAAATGTCCTTGGTAGGTGAAGACACCATTGCGGATACCTTCGTAGTGATAGAGGATGTCAGAGAGTTTTTGATTGTTTCCAAGCCGTAAGATCAGTGGGGTAAGTATGTTGCTGATAGCCATAGAGCTCGTACGAGCTACATTGGAGGCGATGTTAGGCACACAGTAGTGGATGACGCCGTGCTTGACAAATGTAGGCTTCTCATGAGAGGTGATCTCCGAAGTCTCGAAGCACCCACCTTGGTCGATACTTACATCTATGATGACGGAACCTTTCTTCATATTCTGGACCATCTGCTCAGTGACAAGGATAGGGCAGCGTCCTGTCTTAGAGTGGATGGCTCCCACTACTACATCAGCACTCGTGAGCTGATAGGCGATATACTCCGGGTTGATAGAGGAGGTATGTAACTGTCGTCCGATCTTGTTCTGTAGTCGGATGATCTTATAGATATCGTTATCAAAGATCCTCACAGAAGCACCCAGTCCAAGAGCCGTGCGTACGGCATGCTCACCTACGACGCCAGCACCTAGGATGACCACTTTTGCAGGAGGTACACCAGATACACCTCCTAGCATGACTCCTCTACCACCTGCTGTATTAGTGAGCAGCTTAGAAGCAGTCATGATGGCCATGCGCCCAGCTATCTCACTCATGATCCTAACTACGGGAAATGACCCGTCTTCATACCTCAAGTGCCCCATAGCTATAGCTGTGATTCTTTTCTTCTTGAGGATGCTGAGGTATTCTTTAGATATCAGTGGGAGCTGAAGAGGGGTGATCAGTAGCTGACCTTCACCCATCATCTCTAGCTCTTCGATCTTAGGAGGAGCGCTTTTTACGACGATAGCCGCTTGAAATACATCTTTACGATTACTGGAGATAGTAGCTCCAGCTGAAGAAAAGTGATCATCAGTAAAACTGCTGGTCTCACCGGCACCGGACTCTACTATGACCTTATGACCATACCCTATGAGAGATCGGATAGAGTTAGGCACTAGCGCTACGCGATACTCGTCATAGTGCATCTCCTTGGGGATGCCGATGGTAACGCCTCCACCTTTGGTATCGACAGCTAAGGTCTCCACCTGTGTCTCATACTGACCTTTGGCAAAAAAGGTTGAAAACTTGTACTTATCGCTTGATGACATAAAGTTTCGTTAGTCCACGTAACTCCAAGATCGCAAAAAAAGTAATTACTTCGCTTTTAAGTTATGACTCCACAGAAAGAAGCATATCAAGATGTAGATGTTGTCATCCAGAGACTCACTGATCTGATGGATGATCATCGAGTCTTCCTACTAAGAGGAGATCTCGGTGCAGGGAAGACTTACCTCGTTCAAAGATGGATGGCTCATATCGGCATCTTAGATCAAGTGACGAGTCCTACCTTTTCTTTGATTAATCACTATAGAGGAGAAGGACAGGAGGTATACCACATGGATATGTATCGCTTGAATACACTCGAGGAGGCCATGGGGCTTGGACTGATGGAGTACTTGGATACTCCTGGTGCTGTGGTCATCATAGAGTGGCCAGATCTCGTGATGTCTGTGATAGATTATAGTTATGTGGGTATATCGATCGATTTTGATAAGGGTGAGCGTAGGTATCACTTGGAAGTATCAGAGGCTAACTCTTGATCAAGACGGTCAAAGACTATTTCAGATAGGCCTTTGAGCCGAGCTAGTCTATACATCTACTAAGTTATGGACTTCGTTTTTAATCCTTTACACAGCGGATAGAATTTCCAAAACTTTTGGCTGATCTAAAATCTTCTAAAGACTGATTATCGTACTCTGCAACGCGATTGTGTGCCTGGCTGGCGCTAAATACATCAGTTGTACTGCTCCACCAAGCAGCTCTTTCGCTGAGGTTTTGAAAAAACCCAATAACTCGCAGACCTCCAGGAAGGCCTGTAAATCCTGTCTCATTACTCGCAAAACTATTAGGGCTCTTCCAATATCCCGTACCTTCCTGAAAGGTACCAGTTGCCTTCGTTTTGCCTCCAGTTTGAGAGTTACTTAAAGCGTTCTCGAGAGCGATCCATTCGTTTTCAGTTGGAACATGCCAACCTGTAGGGCAAACCCCTCTAGTGTCTTCTACAGTAAACCAGTTATATAACTTCCCATATATCCTATCATTCTTACTATCATTATCATACCAGCACCAGCCTCCCTCATTAGCTAGAGTCCAGTCAATATTTCGAGTTATTTCTGGTATAATATCACCATTGCGATAGCGACTCACTTTTAGATTCTCACGCATCCATGTATGGCTGCCGATGACAACGGTTCTGTAGACATTACCGTCTATATCAGTTACAGTTTGAGCACCACTAATCGTATTATTGCTCTTTGTTAATGACACCCAAGATGAACCATTGTAGCCTTCGAAGTCATTCAGAGTGGAGTTATATCTGAGTTGGCCTGGTAAATCTGTTGTGGATGGCAAGTCACTTATTCTGAGCTTTCCGTTTATCCAAGAATTGCCATCTGCAAATAAAGCATGGCCAGTAGGTTGTGTTGCTGTGAAAAACCCTCCGTATACAGGACCTTCTGCAAATATTCCGGCAAAATTACTCTGGGCAAAGACAGCGGTGCCAAATTCTTGAGAGGTATTTTTAAAATGAGCTGTAGTAGGTATGTCTGTGTTTGCAAATAGAAGAGTATTCTCCTCTGGTGCTGCATTAATACCTAATCTACCATCACTAGACATGGTCATGTGAGTCTCACCTTGTCCGATCCATTGCATACTTCCTCCAGTATTGTTATTAGAAAGTCCAAAGTTTAAGATGTTGTTGTTAGTAGAGATATAAGCTCTTTTTTCACTGCCTCCTGTAGGCGCAGCGTTTGAGTTGATAAAATCTAAAACTGTAGAAGAAGAGCCAGTCGAATTAAGTGATAGGACTTCAGAATTAGGTGCTTCTAATTGTTGGTGGCTTTGGGCAAGGGCACTTACATTTATTATAGTTAAGCTAACCACTATTAATGCGATACATTTTTTCATTTTATACTATTTTAATTTTTACAATCATCGATCAGAGCTTCGAATGACTGGCCAGAAATGACTAAAAAATCACCTGTGAGGCATATCTCAAGGCCAGCTGTAAAAGTAGATGAAGCATCTATTGTTGTCGTGCCTGATGTGGCTATTTTCTGGTTTGCTTGGTAGTACGGATCAAAAACACTTTGCGAAAGGACATGTAGATCTGGACATGAATCAAAGCTCTGGTCAAAGAAGTAAAAACTAGAAAACTCAGTGATTGAATATTCTAAAAATGCCATCTCAGCTTCAGAGTCACTATCGGTATTGTAGTATCCAGCATTTACGGAAGTGATGCCCTCTCCTAATCCAATAAAATCACCACAGACACATGATATGTTTGTACACTTAGTAAGTTTTATATCGTCAAGAGTACTTAATCCGTGATCGCTTATAAACTGAGTGATAAAGACAGCAGGAAAATAAAACCTTACTCTTGCAGGTTGTCCGGGGACAGGTTGAGATCCTACGCTAATTGAAAAATTGCGATCCACATATGGGTTTCCTAAGTAATCGCGGTTAGCAGGTCCAACAAAGTTTTGTACCTCGACACTTATCGTTCCTAGAGTATTACCCATGTCATTAACTGATGTTATGATGGATAAACCATCTCCTGATGCCGAAGTCAAATCTCCTAGAAAGTGCTTCCAATCTCCAGAACCATCTGATATCTGTGTCGTTATAGTCGTCGAACCGCAAGGCATATTTTCATTGATTGATTGCACATCGCATGTGATTGGAAGCTCAGAAAAGCGTAAGTCCACAATGGTCGTAGTAGCTGCGTCTTCCAAATCTACTTGAAGCCAATAGGTCGTAGCAGAATTCAGACAATCGGCAATTAGAAATGCAGGACCGCCTAAGTTGTCATTAGCAGCTATAAGAGAAGCATTCTGAAAAAGTGTATTACAATTGATGCCATCATATAGGGCCAGTCTGTTAGCAACACCATTGATGGTTTCGATAGATAATTTGCCTGTACTTGATGGCATTACAGGTATCCATATGGTGCCATTGAGGACATTGTCGCACCATCGATTTTGGCTTGCATCGCATGTGCCAGTAACTATTTGTTTTGGTGACGGCTCGCTCAACTGGACTGTTGCTAAGTCAAGATTATACATTCTGTTGATAGAACCACCGACTGCTGCAATATCTACAATCGCTCCTGGCTCGAAGTGACACAGGTCATCTAGTGGGTTATCTGGGGCATCACCATTGACCCTAAAAGTATATCGTACATATGGACTGTTGCGACTATAACCCACGGACATATAATAAGTGGTGCCAATGGTCAGGCAAGTATATAGATGCTGACCAGTAAAGTTGAAACACTGAAAAAAATCTCCAGGACAACTTACACCTGTCAAACTGCCTCCTGATTCTGTATGCAAGATGGCTAATGCTGTTGATGTAGGGGCATTACAATGTTGTTGCGCAAATGAAAAATCGATACTATGAGTTGTACTCGTTGCAACGAACTTGTACCAGACAACCTTCTGATCTGGGCCGCATAATGTTACGTCACCGCTAGAAAGGTCTGCGGTATAAGTATCACCTGATACGTCCAGCCCTAAAGTGATTGTTATGGCATTCATCCAGTCATCATTAGAGGGAGGTGCACTAGGGTTATCTGGCATACAATCACAATCTTCATCAATACCATTGGGTGAAGATGGATCATCGATAAGTCCCGGATGTCTACCGGGGTCATCGTCATCACAATCGAGATTTCTATCGGCATAGCCTGTAGGACAGGAAAGACAAGCGACGATCGGGGCGGCTATCTCGCCCCAAGTATCGCCATCCGCATCTCGCCAGCAGAATATTGCTCCATTATCTCCAGATCCTGGATTAATAGCTGGGTCAGAATCATCACAGTCGCATGTTAAAATATCAGGGTCAATAGTAGGGCAAGCGTTGTATCCGTCTCCGTCAATGTCTTGTGCTGACAATGCAGTGAAAGCTAGCAGCGCTAATGGAAGAACTAAGTATCTGGTCATTTGGTGTTTTTTAAATTTCAATTATCAAGTCTTTTAGTTCTCATTTTGCGATAGATTGATGGTTCTCTAAAAGCAATCTTGGGTTACACGTTCTTGTCTTTATTCTTTGGACTTTTTCTTTCATCAGTTCATTCTCCTTCTCAAGATTTATGACGCGGTCAATACAAAGCTTGGATAGCAGCCATATTTATACCATCCCTGTCTACATTACTCACAAGACCGATATTGTTAAACTTATTTTGAACCAAAGGAATTAACAAAAAGCTCTTTATACTTGGACATTACTGCCTGAAATCATGGACTCTTGTGCTATTTGAGGCAGTGATATGTAAAAATTGTCCCAAATGGTACTTGTTTGTAGTGGCTTATGGAGAAGAAGAGCTGAAAAGCTTCTAGGGACATATGACCGGGTTGTTTTGTTGAGATATTCGCTAGTACTAGCATTCTTATTATTGAGTGTCTTATCTAGCTTTGCTTCGCAGATGACTCCTTCCAAGAAAGCGTCAGTAGAAAGTGATGAGGAGTTAGCAGAGCTTATAGAATCTATCAAGACATTTCTCTTTCAAAACTTAGATAGTGCCCAGGTATACCTTAGTATATTAAAAGAAGAGTCTTCAGCCGATAGTGACTCATGGGGAGAATACCTGAAGTTGGAGTTAAGCTACCATTATTATCGTGGTGATCTGGATAGTGCTCTATACTATACACAGCTATATCATGACTTTGGTAGGGAGACTGAGGATCCTAATATCGTTGCATATGGACTTAGTAAACTTATGCTTTTCCATTCGTTCAATGGCGACTTAGAGCAGAGCGATTTGGCGTACAATGAGTTATTGGAGTTTGTGCCTCAAATATCTGATCGTGACCAATTGGCCAAAATGTATAG